>PLMM01000206.1 GCA_003142495.1 Gemmatimonadota bacterium
TCACGCGCCGTGGATCTGGCATCACAGCTGCCTGCGCCGCGCGGCGGTGCTCGCCTTTCTCCTGCGCCGCGGCGGCCACGAGGCGCACGTGGTGATCGGCGTCAGGCGCAGTGGCGCTGGCGCCCTGGAAGCCCACGCCTGGCTCGCCTGTGACGGACGCGATCCCTTTCTCGAGCCGTCGGACTCGATCGGCACCTTCCAGCCGCTCGGTCGTGCGTAGCTCCAAGCGCCAAGTCTGGTTCGCGCCGCCGGAGGCGCGCTATCTTTCGCCTTCCTCTCTCCCGGCGCGAGCATGGATCGTCTACAGCAACTCCACGACGCGGGCCAGTCCATCTGGCTCGACTTCATCGATCGCTCGCTCCTTCGCAGCGGCGAGCTCGCGCGGCGCATCGATCGCGACGCGCTCACGGGAATGACCTCGAATCCGACGATCTTCGAGAAGGCGCTCGCCGAAGGGCACGCGTACGACGCGCAGCTCGCGGGCGCGTCGCCCGAGCTGAGCGCGTGGGAGCTCTTTGAGCTCGTCGAAACGGACGATGTGCGCGCGGCGTGCGACATCTTCCGCACGGTACACGAGAAGAGCAAAGGGGTGGACGGCTACGTCTCGATCGAGGTTTCGCCGGGCGCTGCGCACAGCGTCGATGACACGATCGCCGAGGCGCGCAGGCTGTGGGCAGTGGTCGAGCGGCCGAACGTGATGATCAAGGTGCCGGGCACCGCCGCCGGCGCGGCCGCCGCGCGACGACTGCTCGCCGACGGCATCAACGTCAACATCACACTGCTCTTTTCCGTCGACGCGTACGCAGTGGTGATCGAGTCGTACATCACCGCGCTCGAGGAGCGCGCGAAGCGCGGGCTCCCGCTCAGCGCCATCGCATCGGTGGCGTCATTCTTCGTGAGCCGCGTGGACACCGAGGCGGAGAAGCGCCTCGACGTGCTCGTCGCCGCGAATCCGGCGCGCGCCGGGGAGGCGAAGGCCTTTCGCGGACGCGTAGCCGTCGCCAATGCGAAGCTCGCGTACGCGCTCTTCCAGGAGAAATTCTCCGGCGCGCGTTGGGAGGCGCTCGCATCGCGCGGCGCGCGCGTGCAGCGCCCGCTCTGGGCGAGCACCAGCGCGAAGAACCCCGCCTATCGCGATGTGGTCTACGTCGAGGATCTCATCGGCCCGGACACCGTGAACACGATGCCGCCGGCGACGATCACCGCCTTCGCCGACCACGGCGTGACGACGCGCACGATCGACACCAACATCGATGCCGAGCGCGCGCTCGTGGTCAAGCTCGAAGAGTTCGGCGTGTCGCTCACGGGAATCACCGACACGCTTTTGCGCGATGGGCTCGCGAGCTTCGAGAAGTCCTTCGACACGCTGATCGCCGGACTCGAGTCGAAGCGACGCAGCCTGGGTGCCGCGGTCACCGCCCGGTAGTTACGGAGGGATTGAGTAACTGCTCACTGCGAGCACGAAGAAAGCCGAAACAAAGACGAATCGAACCGTGGGTGCGACAGGCTGACGGTGTACTTTGAAGGAGCCTTTCTTGTTTAGCGGCCCAATCTCTCGCTTCCACTCGCGCAGTTCCCATTCAATCATTGTTCAAGCTCGCGCGACTAAAGTCAGTCTCCACAAGATTCGATTCGTCTTTATTGGTAGTTATTCGTGCCCGCAGTTTGCAGTTCGCAGTTACGTCCCTCCTGCCGCGGTCCAAACTCGCCTAGTGACACCCCGAGACCACTCCCGTCACGAGATCGAGACTGCACGTCAGCGCGCCGACCTGCAGCACGGCAACCGAGCTACCGTCGAAGGTGACCTTCGCGACGCGCGTGACCGTCTTGTCGAAGCCGCCCGCGGTGACGTGCAGCGTCAGATTCCGCGAGAGCGATCCGGACGACGGATAGGGATTCGCCGGGTGCGGCAGCGTGAAGGTGAGCGCGGCTGCCGTGTCGGCGGCGGTGTACGCGAAGATGCGCGTGACGTTGTTGACCGCGTAGCTGCTGCTGTCGTGCACCGCAGCCGCGCCATTCCACGTGTGTAGCACCGGCGTGCCGTGCGTCACGACCATCGAGGCGGTGTCCGCTTCATTGATCGAGAACACCTTCCCCGGCTTCACGATCGACTCGAACGAGCCCGTGCGCGTCCAGCGATGATTCACGGAGTCCGTGAGCGTGCCGCTCCATCCGAGTGCGTAGTTGCCGCCGCTCCAGAAGCGAAGCTGCCGCGTGATCGTCAGCCCGAGTCCCGTGTACGCCACGCAGCCGTACCATCCGCTGCCGTCGGGGCCCGAGCACGTCACCGTTCGCGACTCGGTGCCCGACACGGCGCCGGCGCGACCGCTCATGAACGTAGATGAGCCCGCGCTCAAGTTCTCCTGAAAGCTCTCGTTCTCCCGGAACTCGCCCACCTTTCCGGCAAAGCTCTCGCCTACATCGCTGGCGACCGTCTGATCGATCTCGGCATCCGCGACGCTGTTTCCAGGAGCAACCGAGGAGTCCGAGCTGCAGGCGACTACGCCGACGAGCGCCGCGATGGCGGTGAGCGTGGCAAGGGGAGTAAGGCGACGTCCGACCGGCATATGATGATCCTCCGCTAGATTTATGTTTGACCTCTGTGGCCTGCGCGTGTGACGACTCCTCCTGGGCGTCCGTTAAGGTCGCGAAGAGAATTCATCGCGCGGCACATCTTGCCGCTCTTACAGGGGCTCCGTACATCTGCCGCTTCTCTCACCACCGGACCTGATCTTGGCCTCGCCGATTCCCCGCACGAAGATCGTGTGCACGCTTGGACCCGCGTCCTCATCGGAATCGGTGATCAAGTCGTTGATGCAGTCCGGGCTCGATGTCGCGCGCATCAACTTTTCGCACGGCACACACGATGAGCATGCGGCGACGATCGCAATCGTGCGCGCACTCGCGACCAAGCTCGCGCGCCCCGTCGCGATCCTCGGCGATCTGCAGGGCCCGCGCATTCGCATCGGCGATCTCGCCGAGCCGCTGGAGCTCGCCGCCGGTGATGACATCGTGCTCGCGCCCGAGGGACTCGAGGCGCCAGGCGACGTGCCGGTGACGTACGAGGCGCTCGCGCACGACGTGAACGTCGGCGATCGCATTCTCATGGACGACGGCCTGATCGACCTCGTCGTCCTCGATGTCGCCAAACAGAAGGTGCGCGCGCGCGTGGTGCACGGCGGTCGACTGCGCAGCCACAAGGGAATCAATCTTCCCGGCGTCGCCGTCTCCGCGCCGTCGATCACGGAGAAGGATCGCGCTGACATCACCTTCGCCGTCGAGCAGCAGCTCGACTACCTCGCGCTCTCCTTCGTGCGGCGCGCCGAAGACATCTCGTCGCTGCGGCTGCTCATTCCCGCCGGGATGCTCGTGGTGGCGAAGATTGAGAAGGACACCGCGCTCGCCGCGATCGGCAGCATCGTCGAGGCCTCCGACGCGGTGATGGTCGCGCGCGGCGATCTCGGCGTCGAGCTCCCGTTCGAGGAAGTGCCGATCGCGCAGAAGCGCATCATCGCCGTCTGCAACGCGCTCGGCCGCCCGGTGATCACTGCCACGCAGATGCTCGAATCCATGGTGATGAACCCGCGGCCGACGCGTGCCGAGGCGAGCGACGTGGCGAATGCGATCCTCGATGGCACGGACGCGGTGATGCTCTCGGCCGAGACGGCGACGGGTGCGTATCCACAGCTCGCGGTGGCCGCGATGACGCGCATCATCACCGAGATCGAGCGTCGCCCGCTGCCGCACGTCACGTTCGAGGTTCCCGAGGATGTGGATGGACACGTCGCGACGGAGGATGCGATCGCGGCGGCGACGACCGCTGCGGCGAAATCGCTCGGCGCGCCGCTCGTGATCGTGTTCACGAAGAGCGGCTTCAGCGCGCGCATCATCGCGTCGCATCGTCCCTCGGTGGCGATTCTGGCGCTCACGGATGTCGAGCGCACCTATCGGCAGCTGGCGCTCGTGTGGGGGGTGATCCCGGAGCTCGTGCCGCGCGCGACGAGCTACGAGGAGATGTTCGAGCACGCGCGCACGGTGATCGAGCGCCGCGGGCTCGCGCAGCGCGGCGATCGCGTGCTCGTGACGGCGGGCGTTCCCTTCGACGTGCCGGGGACCACGAATCTGCTCCGTGTCGAGGTGGTGTGAAGCTCACTTTCCTCGGCACGGGAACGAGCTTTGGCGTTCCGCAAATCGGATGCGAGTGCGAGGTGTGCAGGAGCAGCGATCCGCGCGACCAGCGCACGCGGAGCGGCGCGCTGGTGGAGACGGACGCGGGGAAGCGCATCCTCATCGACACGCCCCCGGAACTCAGGCTGCAGCTGATCGCGGCCCATGTCGATAGCATCGATGCGGTGTTGTTCACGCACGAGCACGCGGATCACATCCACGGCATCGACGATGTGCGCGCGCTCAGTGTGCGCAGCAGGAGTGCGCTCCGCATGTACGGACCGGCGGAGACGGTGCACACGCTGGAGCAGCGCTTCGCCTACATCTTCGATGAGCGGATGCGGCCGCTGCCGGGCACCACGAAGCCCGAGGGGGAGCTGACGACGCTCGAGGCGGGGGTGCCGGTGGCGATCGCGGGGCAGGAGGTGCTGCCGATCGCTGTTCCGCACGGCCACACCATGGTCTTCGGCTATCGCATCGGCGCGCTCGGCTACATCACCGATGCGAAGCTCCTCCCTCCCGCGGCGATCGAGGGGCTGCGTGGCGTGAAGGTGCTCGTGCTCAACGCGCTGTTCTGGAAGGAGCATCCCACGCATATGAGCGTTCCGGAGGCGATCGAGACGGCGCGCGTGGTGGGTGCGGAGCGCACGTATCTCACGCATCTGACGCACGACAATTTCCACGCGGAGCTCGAGGCGAAGCTCCCGCCCGGACTGGTGCCCGCTTACGATGGATTGACGGTCAACATCGAGTGAAACGACGGCTCCAACCCTTGCCTACGAGGGTGGGGGTCGCGACTTTCCTCCATCTTCCGGCTTCCCCGTGCGGGTAGACGGAGACGACGACTTCGGAGGATGAATGCAGGCTCAGGGAACTCCGGCGGCGGGCGCGTTCGGCGACGACATCGACGTACAGCAGGGGCGGCTCACCGTTCGCAACGAAGATGCGCTGCGCACGGCGAAGATGGACGCGCTCGTGCGACAGGCCGTCTTCGGTGAGGGGCAGGCGAAGGATCATGCGAACTGGATGATCTGGGAGACGGCGCAGGCCGTCGGCGTGCGCCCCGCGTCCATTCACGATCTCTACGCGGCGCGCGGCCGCGGCGACGTGAAGGGCTTCACCGTTCCCGCAATGAACGTGCGCGGCATGTCGTACGACACCGCGCGCGCGATTTTCCGAACCGCCGTGCGCATGCACGCCGGCGCGTTCATCCTCGAGATTGCGCGCTCCGAGATCGCGTACACCGCGCAGCGCCCATCCGAGTACGTGACGGTGATGCTCGCGGCCGCGCTGCGCGAAGGCTTCCGCGGCCCCGTGTTCATTCAGGGCGATCATTTCCAGGTGAATGCAAAGAAGTTCGCCGCCGATCCGACCGGCGAAGTCGCCGCGGTGAAGCAGCTCGCGCTCGAGGCGGTGTCCGCGGGCTTCTTCAACATCGACGTCGACACGTCGACGCTCGTCGACATCCATCTCCCCACGCTCGATGCGCAGCAGGAGCTCAACTACGAGACGGCCGCGGAGATCGCGGCGTACGTGCGCTCGATCGAGCCCGAGGGCGTGACGATCTCGATCGGCGGCGAGATTGGCGAGGTCGGCACGCAGAACAGCACCGTCCCCGAGCTGCGCGCATTCATGGGTGGCTTCGTGAAGTCGCTCGAGAAGCGCTCGCCCGGCGCCGTCGGACTGTCGAAGATCTCGGTGCAGACGGGGACGTCGCACGGCGGCGTCGTGCTTCCCGACGGCGGCATCGCGGAGGTGAAGCTCGATCTCGATGCGCTCGAGGCACTCTCGAAGGTTGCTCGCGATGACTTCGGAATGTCGGGCGCGGTGCAGCACGGCGCGTCGACCCTTCCCGAGAGCGCGTTCGACAACTTCCCGCGCATCGAAACGGCGGAGATTCATCTGGCGACGAACTTCCAGAACATTCTCTTCGAGCAAATGCCGGCCGAGCTTCGCGGGCGGATCTACAAGTGGCTCGATGAGAATGCGAAGGAGGAGCGCAAGAAGGGCGACTCCGACGAGCAGTTCTACTACAAGAGCCGCAAGAAGGCGCTCGGCCCGTTCAAGCGCGATCTGTGGGATCTGCCGGAGGATGTGAAGGCGAAGTTCGCTGCCGCCTACGACAAGACCTTCAGCTTCCTCTTCGAGCAGCTCCGTATCGGCGGTACGTCGGACGCAGTCACGCGCTTCGTGAAGGCGCCGGTCCAGCGTCGCCGCACGTCCGGAGGCGTCGCGGTGGAGGCCGCGCCCGACGATCCGGACGCAGGCGAATGAGCCCGTGAGCGACGCGCCGGCACTCTGGCTCTCCTGTTTTGGGAGACTGGCTGGCCGGTCAGCCCACGAGCTGAAGAATCCGCTGAACGGTCTTGCGCTGAATCTCGAGGTCGTGCGCTCGCGAAGCGCACGGGCGGGGACAGAAGGATCAGCGCTGGCCCCCTACGCCGCGGCGGCCGCGAGCGAGCTCGAACGCACCATCCCGCTCGTGGATGCCCTCCTCGCGTTGGCGCGCCCCCTTCCCATCCCCGTAGATTTGCGGTCGGCCCTGCAGCCGCTCTCGGTGCTGTACGGCGCCATAGCGGTCGCAGGCGGCGGGTCGCTCGTGTTGGAATACGAGTCGGAACATTTGTTTGTGAAAGGCGATGGCGACACCGTCCGCGCACTGCTGGCCGAGGCGCTGGATGTCACCATCGGCGCCAATCTCGAAGTGACCGGAAAGCTCGCCGATTCGGACGGAATGCTTTCGCTGCGCATGATCGGCGGCGCCGGCCGTCCGATTTCGGCCCGAATGGAACGATTCGCCGCTGAGCAGGACGTTCGGCTCAGCTCCGATGAAGACGAAACAGCTCTCCTGTTCCCCACGCTTGCGCGCGCTGGAGTCGATTCGAACACATGACCGAGATATGACCGAGATATGACCGCGATATGACCGCGACATGACCGCGACATGACCGCCAAGATCCTGATCGCCGACGATGAACGCGCGATAACCGAAGGGTTGAGCGCCATTCTGCGCGACGAAGGCTACGACACCGAGGTCGCCAGCGATGGCGAGCGCGCGCTCCAGCGCCTCATCGCCGAGCCGTTTGGCGTTGTGCTGGCCGATCTCAAGATGCCGAAGGTCGACGGCGTCACGCTCCTCCGCGAAATCAGGCAGCACGGCATGGCCACGGAATGCATCGTCATCTCGGGGCAGGGAACGATTCGCTCCGCCGTCGACGCCGTCACCGACGGCGGCGCCTTCTACTTCATCGAGAAGCCGCTCAACGCCGAGAAGCTCAGCGAGCTCAAGGTGCTGATCAAGAAGGCGCTGGAAAGCTTCGAGCTGAAGCGAGCCAACCGCGCCCTCACGACCGAGCTCCAGACGCTCACGCACTACGGCGAGCTCACCGGGCAGTCCGAGGCGATGCGCAGCGTCTACGGCATCCTCGACGCGGTCGCGCCCTCCTCTGCCTCCGTCCTCATCCTCGGCGAAAGCGGCACGGGGAAGGAATTGGTTGCGCGAGCGATTCACAACAAGAGCGACCGCGTGAAGGGGCCCTTCCTCGCGCTCAACTGCGCCGCGCTTCCCAAGGACATTCTCGAGAACGAGCTGTTCGGTCACGAGAAGGGCGCCTTTACTGGATCGACGAACGAGAAGCCCGGCGCCTTCGAGATGGCCGATAGCGGCACGCTGTTTCTCGACGAGGTCGGCGAGATGGCCACCGATATTCAGGTGAAGCTCCTGCGCGCCCTCGAGTCGCGCTCCGTGCGACGCCTCGGTGGCAAGAAGGAGATTCCCGTCGACATCCGCGTCGTCGCGGCGACGAACAAGAATCTGGAGCGGGCGCTCGAGGACGGAGAGCTGCGCGAGGATCTCTACTATCGCCTCGCGGTCGTCGAGATCGAGCTCCCGCCGCTTCGCGATCGCGTCGGCGATATCAAGCTTCTCGCCGCCGAATTCCTCAGCCGCTTCTCGCGGGAAAACAACAAGAAGATTCACTCGTTCGACGACGATGCCATCGAGTGGATCCTCAGGCACAACTGGCCGGGCAACGTCCGCGAG
>PLMM01000142.1 GCA_003142495.1 Gemmatimonadota bacterium
GACAACCACACAACCGCGTCGGCCGGAGGTCCGATGCCACTCGCCGCGCAGATGCTCCAAATTCAAACGAGCACAGCCATGACGCGTGGATCCCATCGGCGGTTAGTAAGGCTGCAAGACGTATTCCTCGCCTGTCTAGAAAGACAGGAATAGATGTGACGTTTTCTTCACGCGAAACGATCGCACTCGTAGGTCCTCGGGCCGAGCCCTCATGTTGTGCCGATCCCGATTATAGCGTTCATACGCGAGCGTGTCCGCGACATCCCCTCTCTGCCAATATGAACCGCCCCGGGAATCTCGGAGACTCAGTTATTCGAGTGTTCTCGTGGTCGCGTTACTGCAAGCCGATCAAAATGAGCCTCATACTCCGCTGGGGGAAGCTAGCCAAGCGGTTCGAGCAGTCGGCACGTGTTGAGCCATGCGACCCATTCGAGCGTCGCGTATTCGACGTCCTCAAGGCACCGCCACGGCCCGGCGTGACGGATGACCTCCGTCTTGAACAGGCCGATAACCGATTCGGCGAGCGCGTTGTCGTATGCGTCGCCGCGGATGCCGACCGACGCCTTGATCCCCGCTTCCGCAGACGTTCCGAATGGCGAATCGACAGATGCTGCGAGCCACGGTCGCTGTGATGCACGAGCCCCGCATCGATCTCGCGGTCATACACCGCCTGTTCGAGTGCATCGAGCGCAAGGTCCGTCCGCATCGACGCACTCGCCCGCCAGCCGACGATGCGCCGCGAGAACACGTCGATCACAAAGGCGACATACACCATCCCACACTACCTTGCCACGTACGTGAAGTCGGCGACCCAGAGCTGGTTCGGGCGACTCGCAACGAACTCGCGTTCGACCAGATCGCGCGGACGATCGACCGCCTCGGGAATCGTGGTGCGCACGCGAGCGCTCCGCACCACGCCCCGCAGTCCCTCGGCGCGCATCAGCCGCGCCACCGTGCACCGCGCGACCACGATGCCCTCGCGCATGAGCTGCCGCCATACTTTCCGCACGCCGTACACGCGCCCATTGGCGCGCCACACGCGCGTGATCTCCTCACGCAAGCGAGCGTCTCGCTGCGTGCGTGCTGGCCGCCGTGCGGGCTCCGCCTCGCGGGCCTTCGTTGCGTAGTAGGTCGACGGCGCAATCGGCAGCAGGTCGCAGATCGGCTCGACCCCGTAAGCGTCGCGGTGCGCGTCGATGAACGCCACCATCATGTCCCGCGGCGGTCGAGCTCCGCCTGGGCGAAATACGCTGAGGCTTTGCGCAGGATCTCGTTCGCCAGACGCAGCTCACGATTCTCCCGCTCCAACAGCTTCAACCGCTGCTGCTCATCGCTCGTGAGCCCCGGCCGCTGTCGACTATCCCGCTCCGCCCGCCGGATCCACAGGTGCAACGTTTCGGCCGCACACCCGATCTTACTGGCGATCGACGTGATCGCCTCCCACTACGTTGCATACTCCGCCTGATGATCTCGCACCAGTCGCACCGCCCGTTCCCGAACCTCAGGAGAAAACCGTCTCGTCTTTGTCATACTCCCATCCCTCTCACGATTGGGAGTCTCCGAGATTCCCGGGGCGGTTCAGTACACCGATACCGGTGATGTCCGGCCGGAGGATCGCCCCTGCTACACGCGGGAAAAGTTGACGTTCTCCGCGCCCCGCGCGAGCGACCCGACCATCGATGACAATGTCTGGCGCGCGTACGGGATTCGAATCACGCAGACAAGTCACGAGCGGCTCTTCTCGAGGGAATGCCCTTTCGTGTTCAGAGACGGCGGCAAATGATGATATCGCTTGCGGACAATTATTCACCCTGACCGTGAGATTGTCGATGGCCGTCGGCACGAACGTTGAACAAGCTATGTTTCTTCCCGTGTCCCATGCGGCCGCGAGACGCGGCTTCCCGGTCGTCTCCAGTGAGGAGCGTGGCCCAGGGGATGCACTTGTTATGACCTGGCTCGTTGTGTTCGCACCACGAATGAGGGACAAGTCTGACACGCCACCTGTCCGGGCTTCCCGATTCTGGGGAACGCGGGGCTGGGGTACACTCACGACGTTGGCATGCACGCAGACCTGAAAAGCGCTCGGAATGATCGGCGCGGGGCTCATGTTCCGGCGCCTGCAGCATCTCTTCGCAGAATACGTATGAGGATGTCATGAGCGATCTCGCAATTCAGATGGAAGGCGTCTGGAAGAAATTCCAGCGCGGCGAGCGGCATGACAGCCTGCGCGACCTCGTGCCGTCGATCACGCGACGCATCCTCCACGGCGCGCCGCCGGCCGGCGAGCTCGGTGCGGGAGATTTCTGGGCCTTGCGCGATGTCTCCTTCGACGTGCAACGCGGCGACGCGCTCGGCATCATCGGCCACAACGGCGCCGGCAAGTCGACGCTCCTCAAGATCCTGACCAAGCTGCTGCGTCCGACGCTCGGTACGTATCGCACGGAGGGGCGCATCGGCGCGCTCATCGAGGTGACCGCGGGCTTTCACCCCGATCTCACCGGGCGGGAGAACGTCTTCCTCAACGGCGCCATTATCGGTATGCGTCGGGCGGACATCGAGCGGCGTTTCGATGCCATCGTCGAGTTCTCGGGGATCGGCGACTTCATCGACACGCCTGTGAAACGGTACAGCTCCGGGATGAACGCGCGCCTCGGCTTCTCGATCGCCGCGCATCTCGAACCGGAGATTCTCATCATCGATGAAGTGCTATCGGTTGGCGACTACACGTTCCAGGGCAAGTGCATCCGCTGGATGCAGGATCTTCTCAAGAGCGGTACGACCGTCATTTTCGTTTCGCACAACATGGACGCGGTCCTCTCGCTCTGTAACTCGGCCATTCTGCTGGATCACGGCAGCATTGCCGCCAAGGGAGAATTGGCGAAGGTCGTTGGAGAGTACTACAAACGTGGGGGTCGCTTTCAGCCGCAGCTGCTCGCGTCTCCGCGCGCATCAACGATCGACTTTACGAGCTCGCAGGGTCGCGACATCCTCGTCGATCCAGGCGAGCGGGTGACGTTCACGCACACCATCACCGCCACGGCCGACAGCGAGCTCACACCTGGATTCATGATCAATCGCGGCGAGAAAACGGTGGTCGATACCACGTATGCGCGCATGCGCGGACACGCGTGGCGGCTCCGTGCGGGCGAGACGGCGACGATCAGCTGGAGCCTGGCGTTCAACCTTCCCGCCGGCGTGTACGAGATTGGCTACCACATCGGCGACATCGCGGGGGGCTACCACGAGCACCAGAGCCGCTCGTGCATTGTCACGGTCGGCGACGATCCGCGCGTGAAGGGCGAGGCCTACGTCGCGCTGGAGCTGGACGAGAGCCGATCCGAAGAGCTCGTACTGTCACCGGTGAGCTCGCGCTCCGGCGATTCCCCCTGAGCACAGGGCGGCTCCGTCTCTAACGGCCCCCACTATCAGAATGAGCCGAGATGCTGCTCCACCTTGCTCAGGATCGTATCGACGATCGCGCTCCAGGTGCGCGTGCGGGCCCAGCTCTGCCGCCTCGTTTTCTCGGCTTGAGTGTTGGCACCCGGCTGGAGCGCGGCCTCGATCGACGTGCGCCATTCCCCCGGCGTGCCTGCCAGGGAGATGAGATCTTCCACTCCTCGCAGAGGAAGAATCGGCGTCCCCACAGTGGGACGCCCGCCGGCCAGGTATTCGCCCAGCTTGAGAGGATCGATGTACTTCGTGTAATCGTCCACGCGATACGGCAGCATGCACACATCGAAGTGCTGCGGATATGCCGACAGCTCGACGGAAGACTTACCGCCAATCAGATGAACGTTGGGAAGCGCGTCGATCCGTGCGAGCGCGTCAGCGAGCCCCGGCTGATCCAGCGGCTTCCCCACGAACACGAACGACCACTGTGGATTTTGCTGTGCGACGTCGAACAGCAGCTC
>PLMM01000140.1 GCA_003142495.1 Gemmatimonadota bacterium
CCGGTGATCAATGCGTGCAAGGGGCTGCTCAAGCGCGTTTTCGCGAATCTCATTCAGAACGCCCTGACGCACACGGGAAATGGCGTCGAGATCACGATCATGGCGCACAAGGATACGGCGACGGGCGGCATTCTCTTCACGGTAGCGGACAACGGGCCGGGAATTCCGCCAGAGTATCACGAGCTGATCTTCCGGAAGTTCGAGCGCGCGAAGCAGCCGGAGGTGCCGCGCGTGCGCAGCTCGGGGCTGGGGCTCGCGTTCTGCAAGCTCGCGGTGGAGGTGCACGGCGGGCGGATCTGGGTTCAGAGCACCGAGGGGAGCGGAAGTCAGTTCCACATCGCGCTGCCGGTGCATCCGCCGGCGCAGCCGTTGGCGGCGGCGCGCGGGGTTTAGTTAGCTTTTGCCTATGGCCGACTCCCCGACCGTCTACATCGAAACCTACGGCTGCCAAATGAACGCGAGCGATTCCGAGCTGATGCTCGGTCGGCTCGCGGAATACGGCTATCGTGCGGTGAGCGGGCCGGAGGGCGCGGACGTGATTCTCGTCAACACGTGCGCGATCCGCGACCACGCCGAGCAGCGCGTGCTCGGGCGCATCGGGGAGCTCAAGCGTCACATGAAGCCCGACACCGTGCTCGGCGTGACCGGATGCATGGCGCAGCGGCTCGGACCGAGGCTGCTCGAGCGCGCGAAGCACGTCGACCTCGTGATTGGCCCCGATGGCTATCGCGCGCTGCCGTCGCTGATCGAGAGCGCGCGCAACGGCCAGCGCGTCGCGAAGGTCGACTTCGATCTCGAAGAGCATTACGAGGATTTTCGCGCGCGTAGAGTAGACGGGGTGAGTGCGTGGATTCCGGTGCAGCGTGGCTGCGACTACAAGTGCACGTACTGCATCGTGCCCACCACGCGCGGGCCCGAGCGGAGCCGCGCGCTCCACGATGTGGTGCGCGAGGCGCACGAGACTGTCGCGCAGGGGATCACCGAGATCACGCTCCTCGGCCAGACGGTGAACTCGTACAACGACGGCACGCACGACTTCGCGGATCTGCTGCGCGCGGTTGGATCGGTGCCGGGCGTGCGGCGCTTGCGCTTCACGAGCCCGCATCCGAACGACTTCTCGGACGCGGTCATCGAGGCGATGGCGACGACGGGAGCAGTGTGCGAGCACGTCCATCTGCCGATGCAGTCGGGCTCCTCGACGACGCTCAAGCGGATGCTGCGCCGCTACTCGCGCGAGGGCTATCGCGAATGCGTTGCGCGCCTGCGCGCCGCAATTCCCGGCCTCGCGCTCACGACCGACATCATCGTCGGCTTTCCCGGCGAAACGGAAGAGGAGTTCGCCCAGACGCTGGAGATGGTCGATGAGGTTGGCTTCGACGACGCGTTCACCTTCAAATTCTCGGCGCGCGAAGGGACACCGGCGACGCGACTGCCGGACGAGTGGACGATCTCCGACGAGGTCGCGAGCGAGCGGCTCGCCCGGCTGATCCTCGCGGTGCGCAACGGCACGCGCACGATCAACCTCGGAATGCTCGGCGAGCGCCACGAGGTGCTGGTGGAGAAGCTCTCGCGCCGGGGCACGCTCCTGCAGGCGCGCACGCGTCATCATCGCACGGTGCTGATTCCGGGGGATGAGTCGATGATCGGGCGCTACCTGATGGCGGAGCTCACGGGCACCACGGGCTCGACGTTCACGGGCGCGGTGGTGCCGACGCGCGCCGCGCTGCCGATGGCCGGATGAAGAATCTCCTCGAGGGCGCGGTGCTCGGCATCTACGAGGAGCTCGTGGCCAAGACGCCGGGCGCCTGCAGCTGCGAGAGCTGCAGGGAGGATGCGCTCGCGTACGTGCTCAACAAGACGCGCCCACGCTACAGCGGCGGCACGGACACGGGGATGGCGCTGATTGCGCTCGACCTGCAGAAGGATCAGACGCGCGCGCAGCTCGCGGTGATCGTGCTCGACGCGATCCAGCGCGTGGCGGCGAATCCTCGGCATCCCAAGCGCTAGGGCGATAGCAGGGTTGTAGCCGCGCGGCGCCGATGCGGCGCGGCGCGCGATGACGGAGCATGGTGCGCGGTGCCGCTGATCGCCGTCGCCGTCCTCACATACGCCGCAGGGCTCGTCGCGGGATTCGTGGGCGCTTCCGCCGCGGCCATCCTAGGTGGCATTGCCTACGCCGCGATCGCGGCGCTCAAGCGCCACGGCACGCACGCGGCGCTCGGCGCACTCGTCGTCGCCGGCGCCTGCGTCGCAATGTACGAAGCGGCGCACGAGGCCCGCTGTCGCGCGGATGCGCCGCATCGCGCGCGGTGGAGCGCGCGCGTGGAGGATGCAGCGGCGCCGGGCGCATACGTGCGCGCGATCGTGCGCTGGCCCGGGTGCGCGATGTCCGCGTCGATGTCCGTCGAGAGCGGACGCGCCGCGGCCGGCGACGAGATCTCGATCACGGGCAGCGTCTTCGTCACTGCGCGCGGACTCAAGATCGCGCACGCGCACATCGCGCACGCGGGCGCGCGCGACCCGCTGCTGATCGCGCGCGCGGCGATCGGCGCGCGCATCGACACGCTCTTTCGCACGGACGCCCCGCTCGTGCGCGCGCTCCTGATAGCCGACGAGCGCGCCGTCGATCCCGCAGTGCGCGATCGCTTCGCCGTATCGGGGATCGTGCACATGCTCTCGATCTCGGGGCTGCACGTCGCGATCATCGCGATGGCGATCGAGCTCATCTGCCGCATGGCCCGGCTGCGTCCCGCAACGGCGAGCATCGCGACGCTCGTCGTCACCGCAGCGTATATCGCGATCATCGGGCTCCCGGCGCCCGCGGTGCGCTCGGGGGTGATGCTCGGCGTGCGCTCGCTGTGCAAGATGCTGCAGCGACCGACCTCGCCGTGGGCCGCGCTCGCGCTCGGCGCCGCGGCGCCGCTGGTGAGTCCAGCGACGGTGCTCGATCTCGGCTACCAGCTCAGCGTGCTCGGGATGGCGGCGCTCGTCGCGAGTGGCGCGCTGGGAAAGCGCGTGATCCCCGCCGCGTGGACCGGCATGCGCGGCTCGCTCGCGCGCACGCTACTCACGTCCTGCATTGCGTGCTGCGTGAGCGCGCCACTGGTCGCATGGACATTCGGGCGCATCAGCCTCGTTGCGCCGCTCACGAACATTCTCGCAACGCCGGTGATCGCGGTGCTTCAGCCCGCGCTCTTTCTCGCGGTCGCGGTTTCGCCCCTTCGCGCGCTCGGCGTGCTCCTCGCCGGCGCGTGCCATCCGCTGTTGCGAGCGCTCGATGCGATCGCGACAGCCGGTGCGAGTGTGCCGTACGCTGCGCTCACCGTTGCGCCGACGCTCGCCACGGCGATCCTCGCCGGCGCCGCGATTATCGCGCTCCTCGTCGCCTGCATGAGCCGCGCGCCCGCACGCGCGATCGCCGTTGCCCTCGGCGCGCTCTCGATTGCGGCGTGGCGCCCGCTCTGGCCGGAGCGCACGGGCGGGATGGAGCTGCACGTGATCGACGTCGGCCAGGGCGATGCGATCGCGCTGCGCACGCCGGCTGGGCGCTGGCTCCTCTTCGACGCGGGGCGCAACTGGACCGGCGGCGACGCGGGGCGCGCCACCGTCATCCCCTATCTACGGCGCCGTGGCGGCGACGTCGTGCTCTTCGTGCTCTCGCATCCGCATGCGGACCACGTGGGCGGCGGCGCGAGCGTGATCGCGGGGCTGCACCCGACCGCGTACTGGGATGGCGCCTACGCCGGCACGAGCCCGCCGTATCGCGCGTCGCTCCTTGCTGCGCGCGACCAGCACGTCGAGTGGCGACGCGTGCATCCCGGCGACTCGCTCGTCGTCGACGGCGTGCGGCTGCACGTGCTCGCCCCCGACTCGGCGTGGATGGTCGGGCTCAAGGATCCGAACGCCGGCAGCGTGGTGGTGCGGGCCGAGTATGGTGCGATCCGAATGCTGATGATGGGCGATGCGGAGAAGGGGGAGGAGGAACGCCTCGTCGAGGCGTATGGCGCGGGGCTGCGCGCGGACGTGCTCAAGGTGGGGCACCACGGGAGCAACACGAGCAGCACGCCGCCCTTTCTCGCGCTGGTGCGCCCGCGCGTCGCGCTGATTTCGGTGGGCGCGGGGAACATGTACGGGCATCCGAGCGCGACTGTCCTTCGCGCGCTCACGGCGGGGGGCGCGGCGGTACTTCGCACGGATCTCGAAGGGTCGATCGTCTGCCGCACGGACGGGCGCACGCTCGAAGTCGAGGAAGGCGGCGACCACTGGGTGGTGGCGCCCGCGCCCGACCCCTGAATGGCACGCTTTGGCACTTGCACGATGGATCGCGCAGGCGCCACCTTGCACTTGCTGCGGCCACGCGGCCGCTCTCGACACGAGGTTCCCCGTGGTTCAACATACGCCTACGTCCGTCGTCACGATCGACCGCTACATCATCGAGCAGGAGCGCCTCTACCCCGAGGCCACCGGCGAGCTATCCGGCATCCTGTACGATCTGGCGGTCGCGGCGAAGATGATCTCGAACAAGGTTCGCAGCGCCGGACTCGCCGACATTCTGGGCTCCAACGAGTCGCAGAACGTGCAGGGCGAGGTCCAGGCCAAGCTCGATGTACTCTCGAATGAGATCATCATCAAGGCCATGGATCACGGCGGGTGGCTGTGCGCCATGGCCTCCGAAGAGGAGCCGGACATCATCCAGATCCCCGACGGCTTCAAGTGCGGCAAGTACGTGCTGCTCTTCGATCCGCTCGATGGCTCATCGAACATCGACGTCAACGTTCCCGTCGGCACGATCTTCTCCGTGCTCCGCAAGACGTCGCCGGGAATGCGCGGCGAGATGTCGGATCTGCTGCAGCCGGGACAGCAGCAGGTAGCGGCGGGCTACGTGATCTACGGCTCGAGCACGATGCTCGTGTACACCACGGGGAAGGGCGCGCACGGCTTCACGCTCGATCCTTCCATCGGTGAGTTTCTCCTTTCGCATCCGAACATCCGCATTCCGGATTCGGGGCGCTATCTCTCCGTCAACGACTCGTACGAGCAGCTTTGGGACGACAATGTGAAGTCGCTGATGCGCTGCTATCGCGGCCTCGAGCGCAATCACAAGCCGCTCAGCGTGCGGTACGTCGGCTCCCTCGTCGCGGACTTTCATCGCAACCTGCTCGGCGGCGGTGTGTTCGCGTATCCCGCGAACGCGAAGCGCACGCGCGGAAAGCTTCGCCTGCTCTACGAGGCGAATCCCCTGGCGTTCATCGTCGAGCAGGCGGGGGGCGCCGCATTTGACGGCACGCGTCGCGTGATGGACGTGCAGCCCACCGAGCTGCATCAGCGCACGCCGCTCTTCATCGGCAGCAAGCACGAGGTCGATCTCGCCACCGAGCTGCTGAGCGGCGTCGCCGTTGGCGTCGGGGGATGACGCGCAGCCGCTGATGCCCGCGCGCGACGATACTCGCACCACACCCGCCGGCGTTCCACTCGAACCGTTCTACCGTCCGGAAGATGCTCCGGTCGACTACGCGCGCGACCTGAACGATCCGGGAAGCTTTCCGTTCACGCGTGGCGTGCAGTCCTCGATGTATCGCGGGCGGCTGTGGACCATGCGCCAGTACGCGGGCTTCGGCACCGCGAGCGAGACGAACGCGCGCTTCCACACGCTGCTCGCCGCCGGACAGACCGGACTCTCAGTCGCCTTCGATCTCCCCACGCAGATGGGCTTCGATTCCGACTCGCCGCGCGCGCTCGGCGAAGTCGGCCGCGTAGGCGTCGCGATCGACACCGTCGACGACATGCACGCGCTGCTCGCGGAGATTCCGCTCGACGAGGTTTCGACATCGATGACGATCAACGCGACGGCGGCGACGCTACTCGCGATGTACATCGTCGTCGCCGAGGAGCGCGGAATCGCTCGCGCGAAGCTCTCGGGGACAGTGCAGAACGACATTCTCAAGGAGTATATAGCCCGCGGCACGTACATCTATCCGCCGGGGCCGAGCCTCGCGCTGGTGACGGGGATCTTCGCGTTCTGCGCGGCGGAGGTGCCGCTCTGGAATCCGATCTCCATCTCGGGCTACCACATGCGCGAGGCCGGATCGACGGCAGTGCAGGAGCTCGCCTTCACCTTCGCGAACACGATCGAGTACGTATCGCGCGCGCTCGCGGCCGGGCTCGCGATCGATACGTTCGCGCCGAGGCTGTCGTTCTTCTTCGCGGCGCACAGCGATCTGTTCGAGGAGGTCGCGAAGTTCCGTGCCGCGCGCCGCATCTACGCGCGGCTCATGCGCGAGCGTTTCGGCGCGTCGGAAGCCTCGTGCCGGCTGCGCTTTCACACGCAGACCGGCGGGGTGACGCTCACCGCGCAGCAGCCGCTCACGAATGTGGTGCGCGTCACCGTGCAGACGCTCGCCGCGGTACTCGGCGGCACGCAGTCGCTGCACACCAACGGCTACGACGAGGCGCTCGCACTGCCGACGGTAAGCGCGGCGACGCTCGCGCTACGCACGCAGCAGGTCGTGGCATACGAGTCGGGCGTTGCGGGCACCGCGGATCCGCTCGCGGGGAGCTACTATGTGGAGAAGCTGACGACGGAGCTCGAGGAGCGCGCGCTCGCGCTGCTCGCGCGCGTTGAGGCGCTTGGCGGCGCCGCGCGCGCGATCGAGGAAGGATTCTTCCAGGAGGAGATCGGGCGATCGGCCTACGAGCATCAGCTGCGCGTGGAGCGCGGCGAGACGATCGTCGTCGGCGTGAATGCGTTCACGGACGACGAGCCGCCGCTCACGATTCCGGCGCCGGACTTTCGCGCGCTGGAACAGGAGCAGCTCGCGCGGCTGGGGAAGACGAAGGCGGCGAGGGATCAGGGCGCGGTGTCGTCGGCGCTCGCGGCGCTCCGAGCCGCGAGCGCATCGGACAGCGCGGAGAACTCGGCGCGGCTGATGCCGCTCATCATCGATGCGGCCCGCGCGCGCGCGACGCTCGGCGAGATCGCGGACACGCTGGCGAGCGCGTGGGGGATGTACCGGCCGGCGAGTTGAACGATCGCGTGACGCAGGCGATACGAGCCTCATTGTCCACATCCGCCGAGCAGCATAACTTTCTCAGCGATGCCAACTTACGAGTTCACGTGTCCCAACGGGCACGACTTCGAGAAGTTCTTTCGGACGATCAGCGGCGGCGCTTCGGAGCTGCCGTGCCCCGTCTGCGGACTCACCGCGACGCGTAAGATCTCCGCTGGCGCCGGGCTCATGTTCAAGGGGAGCGGCTTCTACATCACGGACTACGGCAAGGACGGAAAGAAGGACCAGAATCTTCCGCGCAAGTCGTCGAACGGAGAGGGCGCGTCGGCGTCATCGTCGTCGTCCGACAGCGGCAGCAGCAGCGGCGATTCGAAATCATCCGGCGATTCAAAGTCTTCGGGCGAAGCGAAGTCCAGCGGCGAGTCGAAGTCGAGCGAGCCCAAGCAGTCCGAGTCGAAGTCGTCTTCTTCCGACTCCAAGCAATCCGAGTCGAAGCCCGCCGCTGCGAAGCCGGCCGAGTCGAAGCCGAGCGCGCCGAAGAGCAGCAGCTCCTCCGAATGATGCCCGTCGATCTCATTCGTGCGGCGCTGGTTGATGCCGCGCGTGAGCTCGGCGCGCCCGATACGATCGCTCCGGTGCTCGAACGCCCGCGCGATCCCGTGAATGGCGACTGGAGCACCAATCTCGCGATGATGCTCGCCAAGCCGCTCGGCGAGAAGCCGCGCACGCTTGCGACGCGACTCGTGGAGAAGCTCGATCTCGCGGCCGCGGGTGTGAGCAAGGTCGACATCGCGGGGCCGGGCTTCATCAACTTCTACATCGCGGCCGGTGCAAATGCGAGCGGGCTCGCGGCGATCGTCGCGCAGGGCGATGCGTACGGGCGCGATGGCAGCGGCGCGGGACGGCGCGTGGTGGTGGAGTTCGTCTCGGCGAATCCGACAGGGCCGCTGCACGTCGGCCACGGGCGCCAGCGCGTGCTCGGCGACACGATCTCGGCGCTGCTCGAGTGGACGGGATGGTCGGTGTCGCGCGAGTACTACTACAACGATGCCGGCGTGCAGATCGCGAATCTCGCGGCGAGTGTGGTGGTGCGGCTGCGCGGCCTCGCGGGGCTGCGCGCGGACTTTCCCGAGGGGTGGTATCAGGGCGAGTACGTCACCGATGTCGCGCGCGCGTACGTGGCCGATCGCGGCGCGAAGGATGCCGCCGCGCTTCTCGAGAGCGAGATGCCGGAGTCGCTGCGCGGCGATCACGATGAGGATCCGTCCGAGCTGGCATCGGAGATTCTCACCTTCGTGCGCACGCATCCGGACTTCGTACGCGTTGCGGTCGACGAGCTGCGCAAGACGCAGGATCGCGATCTCAAGACGTTCGGCCTCACCTTCGATACCTACTTCCTCGAGTCGAGCCTCTACGCGCCCGGCTCCGCGCGCGCGATCGCGCCGATGCTCGATGGCAATCCAGGCGAGAGCGCGGTCGACGCGACGGTGCGCAAGCTCGAGGCGAGCGGGCACACCTACGAGGAAGACGGTGCGCTCTGGCTCCGCACCGAGGACTTCGGCGACGACAAGAATCGCGTCATGCGCAAGCGCGACGGCACGTACACCTACTTTCTTCCCGACGTCGCCTACCACGTGAGCAAGTGGGGGCGCGGCTTTTCGCGCGCGATCAACGTGCAGGGCACCGATCACCACGGCACGATCGGTCGCGTGCGCGCGGGAGTGCAGGCGCTCAACGTCGGGATTCCCAAAGGCTAT
>PLMM01000263.1 GCA_003142495.1 Gemmatimonadota bacterium
GATGATCGTCTCGCGTGAGCATACACTCGGCGCCCGCATCGTGGGCGGCGCGCTGAACCTCTGGGCTGTCGGTGGCGATCAGGCATCGATCTGCCACGCCGAGCGCGATGACGCGCTGCCAGACGCGGATGACGATGGGGACGCCGGCGAGGAGTCGAAGCGGCTTGCGCGAAAGCCGCGTGGCGGAGAGGCGCGCCGGGATGATCGCCAGCGTGCTCACGGCCATGAACGAGTGGAGTGCCCGGCCGCAAATTGCACGATCAGCAATTTACGACTTCGAGCCTCGAAATCAAATGGCAAATCGCCACTCCGAGCGGCTAGCGGATCAGCGACAGCCCGAACGAGAAGACGTGATCGCCGTTGTCCGGATTGATGAACACCTCCCCACTCAGGAAGCCGAGCGTGAGGCGGGCGCCGATGTTGCTGTCGAAGCGTCCAAGGCTGCCGACTCCCGTGCCGCCGAGCATCTCGCGCACCGTGATGATCGGGGTGCCGAGGAATGGGACGTGGAGCGTCTGGATCGGGAAGTTGTAGAGCCCTTCCAGGAATACGAGCCGGTCGCCGCCGCGGCTCAGGAGCTCGAACGTGGGCAGCGTGCCGCTGCCGCCGAGGTAGGCGAAGCGTTGCGGTGGCGCGGTGTCGCCCGCCGTGAGCACCATGTGCGTGTGGAAGACGAAGGACTGCGTGCCGAGCTTCGTGACGAACGTCGGGAAGGCGGCGCGCGCGAAGATCGTCGTCTGCGTGAAGTGCTCGTCGCTCGGCGCATCGAGCACGACCTCGACGTCGGCGCCCGCGTCGAAGGCGACGTGCTCGTGCTGCCAGCTTCCGCGTGCGCCGAAGAGCGCGCTCGAGAGATTGCCGCGCTCCACGCCAGGATTCGGGCGCTTCATGTTCAGCGTGTCGTTGCGATTGAAGAGGCTCCACGGGCCGCCGCCGCGCACGGACCAGTCGTCTTCGGTGCGGCCGCCGGCGGAGAGTTGCAGGTCGCCCTCGGAGAAGAGCCACTTGTGCGCGACTTTGCCCTCGAAGCGCGTCGAGCGCCAGAAGTTGCGATAGTCGCTGCCGACGCCGAGCGTCGAGATCGTGTTCGCGAGATCGCTCTGAATCCAGCGGTCGTTCGTAAGCGTCGTGCGCCCGCCGAACGCCGTGGCGGACCAGCCATCGGCGATCACCGCGCGAACGGTCGCCGCGATGTCGTAGGCGCCGAGGTTCGACCGATAGGTGAGCGTCGGATCGACGACGAGGCGCGTGTCTCCGAGAGTGATGCGCGGGCCCCAGGCCACCGCGAGGCCGTCGACGCGATCGTAGAGTGGCAGACGGAAGCCGTAGAGCCCCGGTAATGCGAACGTGGGGATCGTGTCCTCGGGCGGCGGCGGCAGCCGATACACGAGCTCCACGCCGCTCGCGGTGCGCGCGGTGTCGAAGTGCACGTCGCGGTAGGAGAGCTTCTCCCCGCCCACCGTTGCCTGCTGCGAGTCGTAGACGCCGCCGCCGATCGCGATCGCGCGCCCGTCGATCTTCGCACCGGGCTGGAGGAAGAGATCACCGTTGATCACGACGACGTCGCCGTGCACGGTACTGGCGACCGTCGCGTCCGAGTTGAGGACGACGACCGTCGTGTCGAACACCGAGTCGCGGAAGAGGCGCGTGTTGTACTGCTCGTGGCGCACGATGTGGCGATGCGCGAGCGTCTGCTCGACGATTTGCTCGGGGATCGTCGGGCCGGGAGCGCGAATACGGAGCGAGTCCTGCGCGGCTGCGGCGCTCGAGAGCGCAACCGTAGCCGCCATGGTAAGTGCGATACACCTCACGCGGCAGCCGTCGTGGACGCCATCGACGCCATCGTAAGGAAGTTCTGCAGGATGCGCTTCCCCTGCTGCGTGAGGACCGACTCGGGGTGGAACTGCACGCCCCACACCGGATGCGTCACGTGGCGCACGGCCTGAATCTCGTCCGGAGTGTCGCCGGTGATCGCGATAATCTCGAGCTCCCTTGGCAGCGACTTCCGCTCGACGATGAGCGAGTGGTAGCGCATGACCTCGAGCGGATCGGGGAGCCCATTAAAGAGTCCCGTGCCGCTGTGCGTGATGCGCGACGTCTTTCCGTGCATCACGCGATCCGCGCGAATCACCTTGCCGCCGTATGCCTCGCCGATCGCCTGATGGCCGAGGCACACGCCGAGAATCGGAATCTCGCTTCCCCATCGCTTCACGACAGGCACCGTGATCCCCGCCTCGGATGGCGTGCACGGTCCCGGTGAGAGGACGATGGCCGAGGGGCGCATCGCGCCGATCTCCTCGACGGAGATCGCGTCGTTGCGACGCACCACTGGCTCCTCGCCCAGCTCACCGAAATACTGAACCAGGTTGTACGTGAAGGAATCGTAGTTGTCGATGACGAGAAGCATGGGCGCGACGAATGGGAAAACGGGAGCGACGCTTGAATGTACGCGGGACGGAGCCGGGGAGGCGACGGGAGTGCGCCTAGCCCCGCGGATGATACTGTTTGTGAACCGAACGAAGGAATTCGCGATCGACGTGCGTGTAAATCTGAGTAGTCGCAATGCTGGCATGACCTAGCATTTCCTGGACCGCCCGAAGATCGGCGCCGCCCTCGAGCAAATGCGTCGCGAACGAGTGCCTGAGAGTATGTGGCGTGACGTGCTTCTCGATCTTGGCGAGGGTGACGTATTTCCTCAGAATCTTCCAGGCGCCCATGCGCGAGAGCGGTGTGCCGCGGGCGCTGAGAAAGAGCGCGCCCTTCCCTCCGCCGCGCTCGAGCCTCGGCCGTAACTCGCGCTGATAAACGGCGACGGCGGCGATCGCTCGACGTCCTATCGGCACGAGGCGTTCCTTGCTTCCCTTCCCGAAGACGCGCACGAGCCCCTCGTCGAGGAGCGCGTCCTTTACGCCGAGCGTGATCCATTCGGAGACGCGAAGGCCCGCGCCGTACGCGAGCTCGAGGAGCGCGCGATCGCGAAAGGCGAGCGGCTCGTCGAGCGTCGGAGCTGCGAGCAGCTTCTCGACGTCGGCGACGGTGAGCACATCGGGGAGCGTGAGCCAGCGCTTCGGCGTCTCGAGGCGCTCGGTCGGGTCCTTCGCCACCTCGCCCTCGCCGATGAGAAAGCGATAGTAGGTGCGCATCGCCGAGACGTTCCGTCGAATGGACGAGGGCGCGAGGCCGACATCCTTCAGGTGGTAGATGTACGCGCGCAGCATCGCGGGAGTGACGGCCGTTGGCGCAGCGGCGCCCTTCGTGCGCGCGTACGTCGCGAAGCGCGCGAGATCGCGATGGTACGCCTCGCTCGTCGTGCCGGCCGCGCCCTGCTCCACCGAAAGAAAGTCATCGAACCGCTCGAGCAGGAAGTCGCGAGAGAGCTCGTCGACGACAGTCACGTCACTAGGGGCACGACGGTGGCGACCGCGATACAGCCGATCCCTTCGCCGCGGCCGATCCACCCCATCCCCTCGTTGGTCTTTCCCTTCACGCTCACCGCCGTGCGATCGAGTTGCAGCGCGGCCGCGAGCGCATCGCGCATCGCCTCGCGATACGGCGCGATCCGCGGCGCCTCCGCGATCACCGTCACGTCGACGTTGTTGGCGCGCCACCCGCGATCGCGCAGCAGCGCCATCGCGAGCGTGAGCATCTCGATCGAGTCGCGGCTCAGATTCGCGGGATCGTTGTCGGGGAACATCGAGCCAATGTCCCCTTCGCCCGCCGCGCCAAGCAGCGCGTCGGTGACCGCGTGCGCGATCGCATCGGCATCGGAGTGGCCGACGAGCGCTCGATCGTACGGGATGCTGATGCCGCCGAGCCGCACCGCGTTGCCGGGCCCGAAGCGATGCGAGTCGTAGCCGACTCCAATCCGCATCGTGAGCTTCGCTGCGCGCTTCCTCGGGCGCGCGCGACGCTCGGCGGCGCCGTCGGGGAGATCCGCCTTTCTAGCCATTGCGGGGGCCGCGCAAAGGAATCACGCGGCGGCGTGTGCCGGCTGGATGATCGAGTAATCCTGGCGCCGACGCGCCGGCGCGAAGCCCGCATCGCTGATCAACCGCTCCATCTCGGCGATCGTCATTCGATGCGTGGTGTTCGCGGCCGAGACGACGTTCTCCTCGATCATGAGCGAGCCGAAGTCGTTGCAGCCGAAGCGCAGCGCGACCTGCCCGATCTTCCCGCCCATCGTCACCCAGCTCGCCTGCAGATTCGGCACGTTGTCGAGCACGATGCGCGCGAGCGCGGTGGTGCGCAGGTAGTCGACGGCGCCCGTCTTCGGCATGTGCGACATCGTCGGCGTGTTCTCGGGCTGCAGAGGCCAGCAGATGAAGGCGGTGAAGCCATGCGTGCGCGCCTGCAGCTCGCGCACGCGCTCGAGATGCTCGATGCGCTCGGCGAGCGTCTCACCGATGCCGTACATCATCGTGACGCTCGTCTTCATCCCTTCCTGGTGCGCGATCT
>PLMM01000062.1 GCA_003142495.1 Gemmatimonadota bacterium
AGGCGATCGTCGCGATCTCCGGCGGCGTCGACTCAGCGGTTACCGCTTTCCTCGCGTCGAAGGCGATCGGCGCGAAGAACGTGATCGGTGTGCGGCTTCCCTATCGCACGTCGAGCCCGGAGAGCCTCGAACACGCGCAGCTCGTCATCGATGCGCTTGGCATCGAGAGCCGCACGATCGACATCAGCGCGGCGGTCGACGGCTATCTCGCGAACGAGCCCGGCGCCGACGCGACGCGGCGCGGCAACGTCATGGCGCGGATGCGCATGATCGCCACCTTCGACCTCGGCGCGCGCTACAACGCGCTCCCGCTCGGCACCGGCAACAAGANNCCACTCGGCACCGGCAACAAGACGGAGCGGCTGCTCGGCTACTTCACCTGGCACGGCGACGACGCGCCGCCGATCAACCCGATCGGCGATTTATACAAGACGCAGCTGCGCGCGCTCGCCATGCACCTCGGAGTGCCGGAGCCAATCATCGACAAGCCGCCGACGGCGGATCTCGTACACGGACAGACGGACGAGGGCGATCTCGGCATCAGCTACGATCGCGCCGATCAGATTCTGCACTGGATTCTGAGCGGCTTCTCGGTTGATGAGATGCTCGGGCGAGGCTTCGATCAGGACGAGGTGGCCGTTGTGCGCAAGCGCCTGGACTCGACACACTGGAAGCGGCGGATGTCGACCGTGGCGATGCTGAGCGGAACGGCGATCGGCGAGAGCTACCTGCGACCGGTGGACTACTAGCGGGGGCTCGCGGCAAGGGCACCGTGACGCAGCTAAGTCACCGCGCGTCCACTAGTTACAATGATGACGCCGCCGCTCGAGATCACCGCCACGCGCATGCAGCCGGCGCGAAGATCGTGGATGACCGACGAGCTCGTGCGCATGTGCGTGGTCGCATTCGGCACGCTCTCCGTCGCGCTCGGGCTGGCCTTCAACTACTACGCGCATCCCTTCCCGTGGCTCGGGGCGGGGCTGCTCGTGTTGATCGCGGCCGCAACGCGCGTCTTCGGCATTCCGCTACCGGGGAAAGGCTTCGCGAGCTTCGCCGTCGGCCCCGGGATCGCGGCGCTGATAGCGTTCGACTGGGCCGCTGGTGCGCTCGTGGTTGCGATCGGGATCATCGTCGGCGACGCGATCGTGCGCCGGCTCCCGCTGCGTAATGCGGTGAGCAACGCCGGACACTTTCTCACTGCGGGATCGATCGCGGGCTACGCGTACTACGGGCTGATGAGCGGCCAGCTCGGGCTCGCGGCATTCTCCGTCGGCAACGCGTGGCGGCTCGGCTTCATGATCGCGCTGTTCCTGCTCACGGTGAACGGCACCTTCTACCTGCAGCTCAAGCTCTCGCCCGCGATCGCCTGGGTGGACGCGCGCCTCACCGCGCGCTGGGAGAGCACCGTCGCCGTGCTCGCGACGCTCCTCGCGCTCGGCGCGCTCCGCCTCGCGTACAGCCAGACGACGCCGCGCACGATGATCGCGGGCGCGCTCGTGCTCACGCTCATTGGCGTGCTCACACACTGGCTCGTGCGGCAGGCGGCTGTTGGCGAGAGCCTCCAGCTCGTGCAGCGGCTGACGAGCGCGATCAGTGCGCGCCCGGAGCTTCGGCACGCGCTCAGCGACATCCAGCGGCTCACGCGTGCGCTCGTGCCATGGGAGCAGATGGGGATCGCGGCCTACGATCCCGATCGAAACGAGTTCGTGAGTCTGGTCGACACGTCGAGCGATGTGCCGGTGGGCACGCGCATCTCCGCGACGGAGGGAATGGTCGGCATCGCGGTGCGCGCCGGCCACGCGATCACCGACCTCGCGCTCCCGTTCACTCAGCGTCCGCAGGAAAGCGAACAGCGGTCGCAGATCGTGCTCCCGCTCAAGTACGGCGATCAGCTCGTGGGCATTTGGACCGTGCGGCACTCGCGCATCCAGATGTATCGCATCCACGATGCGTCGCTGCTCGAGTACATCGCGCCGCAGCTCGCGCTCTCGCTGGCGCTCGACAAGCTCATTCAGCCAGTGGTCGCCGCGTCCGCCGACATGACGTCGCACGTCGAGTCGATCACCGCGACGACGCAGCAGCTGCACGCGAGCGCGCAGGAGAGCGCGGAGACCGCGCGCCGGCTCGCCGCGACGGTGCGCACTCTCGCGGAGACGCTGTCGCGCGGGGCCGAGGGCGCGCGCAACGCGCAGGTGAGCGCGGACAGCACGGTCACCGAGGGGCGGGTGACGCAGCAGAGCGGCGGACAGATGCTCGCGGACGCACGCATGGTGCGCGGCGCGACGGAGCAGGCGCGCGCGCAGCTGACGGCCGCCGCAGCCGTCGTGCAGCAGGGCGCCGATCAGGTCGCACGACTGCGCCAGATTTCGGAGGCGGTGCAGAAATTCGGGCAGACGATCACGGAGCTCGCCGATCAGACGGGGCTGCTCGCGCTCAACGCGGCGGTCGAGGCGGCGCGCGCGGGGGTGCATGGGCGCGGCTTCGCGGTGGTCGCACGCGAGATTCGCGAGCTCGCCGATCGAAGCGCGGCGGAGGCCGAGGGGATGGACAATGCGGTGCGCGACATCCGCCTGACGCTCGATCGCGCGGTGGCGCTCATGCAGCGCACGCGCGGTGAGGTGCTGTCGGTGGCCGACGCGAGCGGCGATTGGGTGGATGAGCTCGACCGCATCGTACTCGCGTCGGAGTCGGTGGCGGCAGCGGGGCATCGGATCGTCGACGCGGCGCGCGAGAGTGCCAACCGCTCGGGCGTGATGGCTCGCGCGCTGGCCGATGCGAAGGAGGAGGCGACGCGCGCGGCGTCGGAGACAGGCGTGGTCGCGGGCGCGAGCACGCAACAGGAGGGAGCGATCGATTCGTTGAACGGCGCCGCGACGGAACTCAGCGCGACGGCCCAGACGCTGGCGCAGGCGGTCTCCGCCGTGCGCTCGGGGCGCTAGAAACCGCTTCTCCTACTTCTTCGCGACGGCCGGCGCCACGCGAGGCGTGGGGCGCATCGGATCGCGCAGCGACGCCAATATCTGCGCGGCCTGCGCATCGAGAATCGTGCGGTCGGGCATCACGGAGCCCGGAAACGGCAGCGGCACATCGAAGCCATCGCCCGCGCGACGCGGAATGAGATGGATGTGAAAGTGATAGACGTCCTGTCCCGCCGCCGCACCACTCGACACGATGAGATTCATCGCGTTTGCGCCCGCGACCTTTCGAATCACCGGATTGAGTCGCATCGCGACCTCGAAGAGATGCATGCCGAGATCGGTGGGGAGATCCTGAAAGGATTCGTAGTGCTGGCGCGGGACGACGAGCGTGTGCCCCGCGTTCACCGGCTGCACGTCCATGAATGCAATCGCGCTCGAGTCCTCGTAGCACACCGAGACCTCGGCCGCGCCCTTCATGATGTCGCAGAAAATGCAGTGTGCGTTTGCGGAGCCGGATTCCTGCATGTCGCCGCCGAAGAGCGGCCGAGGCCGCTCGAGTAAAGAGATGTTGCAGTCGTGCGCGAGCTTCTCAAGGATGATAAGGCGTCCGGCGCGGCCCCGGTAGGCTTTCGTATGGCATCAGCGGCGGGCGCGAAGGTATCTTACACCGTCGATTTCACAGGACTTGGAGAGACATGGCCACGCCCACAACCGCCGCCCCCCCGGCCGCCGCGAGCCTGAGCGCCGCTCAGCTCAACGCCGCCTACCGGAACATGTATCTGTCGCGGCGGATGGACGACAAGGAGATCCAGCTCAAGCGCCAGAACCGGATCTTCTTCCAGATCTCGGGAGCCGGGCACGAGGCGGTTCTCACCGCCGCGGGGATGCTGATCCGCGCGGGCTCCGACTGGTCGATACCGTACTATCGCGATCGCGCCTTCTGCCTCCAGCAGGGGGTGACGCCGGCCGAGATGCTCTACGAGGCCGTGGGCGCCGCTGCGGATCCCGCGTCGGGCGGGCGGCAGATGCCAAGCCATTGGGGGCACAAGAAGTGGAACATCGTGTCATCGTCGTCGCCGACGGGGACGCAGTTCCTTCAGGCGGTGGGGATAGCGGAGGCATCGAAGCGCGCGAAGCTGCTCGGCATCACCGAAGGCTTCACGGAAAACGAGGTCGTGTACGTCTCCACGGGCGAGGGAGCGACGAGCGAGGGCGAGTTCTGGGAATCGATCTCGAGCGCGTGCAATCTCGCCCTGCCGGTGGTGTACGTGGTCGAGGACAACGGCTACGCGATCTCGGTGCCTGTGGAGGTGAACACGCCGGGCGGCAACATCTCGAAGCTGCTCGCATCGTTCCCGGGACTGTTCATCCAGGAAGTGGATGGCTGCGACTTCGTCGCCTCGTATGCGGTTCTCTCTCGCGCGATCGACTACGCGCGAAAGCGGAAGGGTCCCGCGCTCGTGCACGCGCACGTGATTCGTCCCTACTCGCACTCGCTCTCGGACGACGAGGTGATGTATCGGCCGGCATCGGAGCGCGAGGCCGATGCGGAGCGCGATCCGCTCGTGAACTTTCCGAAGTGGCTGATCGCCGAGGGGCATGCAACAGAGGAGTCGCTCAGGGAAATGCGCGAGGAGGTCGACTCGCTGGTGCTCGCGGCGACGGACGACGCGCTCGAGCAGCCGCAGCCGACGGCGGACACGATCTATCACGGCGTCTACTCCCCGCACGTCGATCCTTGCGGGGAGAGCTTCGACACGGAAGATGATCCGCAGTTCGCGGGCGAGCCGACGACGATGGTCGATCTGCTCAACGCGTGCATGAAGGACGAGATGCGCCGCGACGAGAAGATCCTGATCTTCGGCGAGGACGTTGCCGACGTCTCGCGCGATCAGAACCTGGGCACGCTCAAGGGAAAGGGCGGCGTATTCAAGGTGACGTGGGGGCTGCAGAAGGAGTTCGGCGGCGCGCGCGTGTACAACTCACCGCTGGCGGAAGCGAACATCATCGGGCGCGCGATCGGGCTGGCGCTGCGCGGCTTCAAGCCCGTCGTCGAGATTCAGTTCTTCGACTACATCTGGCCGGCGTTCATGCAACTGCGCGATGAGCTCGCGACGATGCGGTGGCGCTCCAACGACGCCTTCAGCGCGCCGGTGGTCGTGCGCACGACGTACGGCGGCTACATCCGCGGCGCGATCTATCACTCGCAAACCGGCGCGTCGCTCTTCACGCACACGCCGGGGCTGCGCGTGGTCTGCCCGTCGAGCGCGCTCGATGCGAACGGGCTCTTGCGCACCGCGATTCGCGGCGACGATCCCGTGATCTTCCTCGAGCACAAGCATCTCTACCGTCAGACGTACAACAAGGCCTGTTATCCGGGCCCGAACTTCATGATCCCGTTCGGCAAGGCGAAGGTCGTGCGCGAGGGATCGGACATCACCGTGGTGACGTACGGCGCGACGGTGCAGCGCGCGCTGATCGCCGCGAATCACGCGGCCGAGCAGGGGGTGGAGGTCGAGGTGATCGACCTGCGCACGCTGAGCCCGTGGGATCGCGAGACCGTGTTCGCGAGCGTGCGGAAGACGAGCCGGGTGATCGTCGGCTACGAGGACTCGCTGTCGTGGGGCTACGGTGCGGAGATCGCCGCGGCGATTGCGGACGAGTGCTTCGCGTGGCTGGACGCGCCGGTGAAGCGCGTGGCGAGCACCGACACGTTCGTCGGCTACGCGCCGGCGCTCGAGGACGCGATTCTGCCGCAGGTGGACGACTTCAAGAAGGCGTACGCGGAGCTGATGACCTTTTAGCGAGGGATGTGGAACATCCCCCTCTTTTTGTTTTTCGTGGTGTCGGTCTGCGCGCTCGCATCGCTCGCGGGCGCACCCTGCGCGGCACCGGCCTGTGTCGGCGGCTCGTACTTCGTGTAGCCCGCGGGAATCTCGAACGTCGAATTGGGGATGTCGCCCCGCACGAGATTCGTGGAGTGCATCGTCGTGGTGCCCGACACCGTCTTTCCCTTCTTGTCGGTGTTCGTGCTGTGGATCACCACGAGCACCGGCACGCCGTGCGGCACCTTCGCCGCTGCGGCCTTGAGCTGATTCGTGTAATCCGGGTTATTGAAGAAGTTCGTCGACGCGCTCCACCCGGATGACATGTACGGGTTGATCAGATCGTCGAACTCGTGCGCGTAGTAGTACTCGCCCGATGCGTTGACGTCGTTCTCCTGATGGATGAACACCATCGACATCTTCATGTGATACGTCTGCGTCACGCGGTAGTGCTGCGCCTTGTAGCTGTCGACGGTGGTGTCCGGCAGCACGCGGCTCGCGTCGATGTGCACGTTTGTCATCTCGAACTTGACGAGATTCGTGAGCATGCTCGTCATCTGCATCAGCCCGTCCTGGCCCATCTCGGCGTAGTGCTTCTGCTTCGTGTCGACGACGATGAACTCCTTCGTCGCGCCCTTGAAGAGGATGTAAGAGCCTTCGGAGAATGGTCCACCCTGCGCCTTCATCTGCGGATTGTTCACGTTCGTGAACTCGATGCGCGCATTGCCGCCGGCGACGTAGCCCTTGCCGGCCATCGTGAAATCCTTGCCCTTGCTGTTGTCGGCGACGGTCACCATCGAGAAGTCGTACGTGATGCCCTTCGTCGCGCTCGGAGCCAAGCTGGGCGTGGCGGCCTTGGCGGCAAGGAAGAGCGTGAACGCTGGAATGAAGGCGGCAACACGCCACCGGGATGCTGACTGCGACATCTGATTTCTCCGCGGAGTTGTTGGCGCGAAGCTAAGAGGCCCGCCGTGATAATGCCAGCGCGGGCGCGCGAGAGAAATGCGCGCGGGCCTACTTCTCTTGCAGCCTTCAGGCACAACGTCCAACATTTGCGTTCCAGCGCCGCCCCCTCCCCGATCGTGCCCCCATGAGATTCCGCGTCGCCCTCTCCCTGTTGCTCACCTGCGCAACGTCCCTTTCCGCGCAGTGGAGCGCTCGCGATTCCGTGCGCGACGACCGGAACTTCACCTTCTACGACCACGGCCCCTACCGCGCCGACATTCCGCGCCCCGAGTCCATCCTCGGCTACGCGGTGGGCGACATGCACACACAGTTTCTACAGCAGGAAAAGGTGCTGCTCGCGATCGGGGGAATACGGAGCGCGTGCTGCGCGGAACGGCGTTCCTCATCCACGAGCAGGTTGGATCGGGAAAACGTGGTGCTCTTCGTCAACGAGCCGATGTTTCGCGGATGGTGGTCGGCGCTCGACCACCTCGTGCTGAACGCGATCCTACTTGGTCCCGCTCGCTACTGAGGCGGGGCGCTCGTACACCACGCGGCCGCCCACGACCGTCATCATGATGTGGGCGTTGCGAATGTCGTCTGGCGGGATGCGCGTGAGGTCGCGATCGATGAGCACGAAGTCGGCGAGCTTATCGCGCTCGATCGTTCCCTTGATCTCTTCCTCGAACGACGCGTAGGCGGCGCCGCTCGTGTAAGCGCGCAGGGCATCTTCCACCGAGATCTTCTGCTCGGGGATCCAGCCGCCGGGATGCTTGCCGTCGAGCGTCTCGCGCGTGACAGCTCCATAAATGCCATCGATCGGCGTCGCCGGCGCCACGGACCAGTCGCTGCCGAACGCGAGGCGCGCGCCGGCGTCGAGGATCGACTTGAAGGCGTACGTCGTCTTCGAGCGCTCGTGGCCGATGATCGGCTCGGCCCACCGGCCGTCATCCATCTCGTGATACGGCTGCATGCTCGCGATCACGTTGAGCGATCCGAAGCGCGGAATGTCGGAGGGTGCGATGTGCTGCGCGTGCTCGATGCGAAAGCGGCGGTCCTTCGGGCCATCTTCCTTCTCGACGCGCGCGTAGTTGTCGAGCTGGATGCGGATCGCGCGGTCGCCTATCGCGTGCACCATCACGTGCAGCCCGGCCTTGTCTGCACCCGATGTGCGCGCGTACAGCGTCTCTGCGCTCGTCACCAACAGCCCGCTGTCCTTTGGCGCATCGTCGAACGGCTTCAGCATTGCCGCGGTGTGCGAGCCGAGCGAGCCGTCGACGAATCCCTTGAGGCCGCCGATGCGCACCCACTCGTCCCCGTGACCACGCGCGGCGACGGTGTCGCGCAGCTTCTCCCACGTCGCGAGCGGCACCACGGCGTAGATGCGCGTGATCATCCGGCCGGCATCGTGCGCGCGCTCGAAGATCGAGAGATCGTACCACGTGCCCATGTTCTGCGCCGACGTCACTCCGCGCTCCGCGAAATAGCTCATCGCGGCATCGAATGCCTTGTCGGCGACGGCAGCCGGCGGATCGGGAACCGCGTCGTCGATCAGCCCCTGCGCGTTGTCCTTGAGGAGTCCCGTCGGCTCGCCGTGCTTGTCGCGCACGATGACGCCGCCGTCGACCTCTGGCGTGCCCTTCGAGACCTTCGCTGCCGCGAGCGCGAGTCCGTTGGCGAGTCCCATGTGGCCGTCGAGGCGACTCACCCACACCGGATTGTCCGGCGTGACCGAGTCGATCCACTGGCGCGTCGGCAGCTCGCCGCCCCACAGCGTGTGATCCCAGTCGCCGTCGGTGATCCAGGCGCCCTTCGGCACCGTCTTCGCGAACGCCTTGATCCGCGCAATGAACTCGGCCTGCGTGGACGCGTCGCGAAGCTTCACCATCGCGAGACCGCGCCCCGCGCTGATGATGTGCGTGTGGCTGTCGATGAAGCCCGGCACCATCATCTGCCCGTGCGCGTCGACGACCTTCGCGCCTGTTGGCACCATCTTTTGAATCTCGGCGCTGGAGCCAACCGCCGCGATCCGATCGCCGCGCACCGCGATCGCCTCGGCCCACGGTCGCTTCGCGTTACCTGTCCAGATGCGCGCGTTCACCACGGCGAGTGTGATGGGAGCGCTCTTTCCGCCGGCGCACGCTGCGAGGGTGAACGCGGACATCATCGTCATGAGGGTGCGGGCGGTGCGGCTCGTGTCATTCATTCGGTGCTAGCGACGCTCCATCGCATCGCGGATGTCGAGCAGGATCTCGAAGTAGAGCTGCTCGCGGCGATACGCGAAATCGAGCGAGGCCATGGCCGAGCTGTCCTCGGTTTGCTTGGCGCGATCGAAGCTCTCGCGGTACATCTCGTCCAGATTGTTGAGGATGCGTTCGCGGCTGCGCGACATGGATATCTTCTCTAGGGCTCGGAGGGTGAGCCGTGGCGGATCATCGTTCGGAGTGGCGTGCAGGGCTGCTTCGCTCTGCTCGAGCAAGTAGCGCTTCGCCGCTCCCATCAGCGCACGACGTGGATTAATCGGACTAGTCATGACTCGGAACCAGATCTTCGCGCGCGACGGACATCGCTGCGTCTACTGTGGGGAAATCTTCCCGGCGGAGGAGCTGACGGTGGATCACGTGCAGCCTCGCGTGCGTGGAGGAGACCGGTCCGGTGGGAACTTAGTGACGGCGTGCAGGGGCTGCAACACGCTCAAGGGGAGTGCCAAGCTCGCCGACTTTCTCGCTGCGGAACCGGTCGCGCGCAAACACTTCTTCGCACTCGCGACCGCGGTGTGGCCCCGTCATCTGCGCGCGGTGGAAGAGCAGCTCGCGCGCAGGGATCTCAAGCGCGCTTGAGCGCCGCGAATTGGGCGGCTAGCGCACGGAGGTGGCGCACCGAGGTGGCGCACCGAGCTAGCGAGGGCGCTCGCGACCCGGGCTCTCCGTGAGCGAGCGAAAGCGCTCCGTCATTCTGTTCACGCGCTCCGTGTACTGGCGCGGCGTCTCGTCGGCGGCGCGCGGCGGCACGACGTGGCGACAGAGCTCTGTGGCCGGTACGCCGAGCGGCGCGCGACCGGCGAGCACTTCAGCTGCGCGACGAAAGGCGTCGACGGCGAGCTGCATCATCGTGAGCTCGACTCCACTCTCGGAGCCGGTGACGTCCACTCCATTTTCGTTCAGCGAGCGAAGCGCTGCGAACTGCGGAGGAGCATCTGACCTTGCGCCATCGCGCGCGCCCTCGTCGTGCCTGTCGAATGTCATCATACTGCTGAGCCCTGCTCTATTTGGGGAGCTTGTTGTCGCCAGGCGGTGCGACGTAGCGATACTGCTCGACCACCTGTCCAGCGATGAGATGCTCGTGCAGAATCATCTCTGCGCCGGCGACGTCCACGTGCGAGTACCATACGGCTTCCGGATACACGGCGACCATCGGCCCGTTGCCGCACTGCCCCATGCATCCTGCATGGTTGACGCGCACGCTGTTCTGAAGACCAGCGGCAGCAGCGCCCTTCTTGAGCGCCGAAAACACGAGATCACTTCCCTGTCCCGGACACGTTCCACCTGAAGTGCAAACGAACACATGATGCTTGTACTGTCCCATGCGAGAAAGCTAGCGCAAATCTGTCACCAAGCGGACGCTACGCTGGCAGTTATACGTGCATATTTCGCTTATAAATCACACACCTTTGACACACCTTGGCGGAGACAGATTTTGTTGCACTCGCATGGCTGAGCCGTGGCTGCGCGGACCGATAGCGGGGATGCCCGCGATGGTGATGCCCGCGGCGCATGCGCTGATGCAGGCGGCCGAGGATATTCCGCAGGCCGTGGCGGGGCTCACGTCGAACCAGTTGTGGGCACTCCCCGGTGGAGCGGCGGCGGTGGGCTTCCATCTTCGCCATCTCGCGGGGAGCATAGACCGTCTGCTGACGTACGAAAGCGATGCACAGTTGAGCGACGCGCAGTTCGAGGCGATGGACGCGGAGATCGCCGATGACGGGCGAGATGCCGAGCAGCTCGGGCGGGATGCGGTGGCCTCGATCGCGCGCGCGATCGAGGTGATGCGCGTCACTCCCCCAGGCACGTACCTCGAGGCGCGCAGCGTCGGCCGACGGAAGCTGCCGACGACGGTGCTCGGCTTGCTCGTGCACATCGCCGAGCATACGCAGCGGCACGTCGGGGCGATCATCGCGACGGCGAAGGTGGTACGGGGCGGGCGATAGGTCTCGTTAGCTTGCAGCGACGAAACCGTGTTGCATGGTCAGGCGTTCGTCAGGTGTGTACCAACCCAACAGGGGGAAAGGCATGGCTCCGGCAACGGCAACAAACAACGACAAGGGGATAGCGGCCAAGGGATATGTGCACCCCGAGGTGCTCGTGTCGACCGAATGGCTCGCGCAGAATCTCGACAATCCGAGAATCCGCATCATCGAGAGCGATGAGGATGTGCTGCTTTACGACCTCGGCCACATCAAGAACGCGCAGAAGGTCGATTGGCATCTCGATCTGAACGACGACGTCGTGCGCGACTATGTGAGCCCCGAGCTGTTCGAGACGCTGCTGCGCTCGAAGGGGATCGACGAGTCGACCACCGTCGTGTTCTACGGCGACAAGAACAACTGGTGGGCGACGTACGCGTTCTGGGTGTTCAAGCTGTTCGGCTTCGAGAATGCGCGCGTGCTCGACGGCGGTCGCATCAAGTGGGAAGCGGAAGGACGCGAGTTCGTGACCGAGGTGCCGAAGTTCGCACCAACCAGTTACAAGGCGCCGGCGCGCAACGACGGGAAGATCCGCGCGTTCCGCGACGAGGCGCTCGCGCACGCGAAGGCGAAGAAGCCGATGGTCGACGTGCGCTCGCCCGATGAATTCTCCGGCAAGAAGACGCACATGCCCGAGTATCCGCAGGAAGGCGTGCTGCGCGGTGGACACATCCCCGGTGCGAAGAGCGTTCCGTGGGCGCGTGCGGCGAACGCCGATGGCACCTTCAAGAGCGCCGATGAGCTTCGCGCGATTTACGAGACCGAGGTCGGCCTCAAGAAGGACGATGACGTAATCGCCTACTGCCGCATCGGCGAGCGCTCGTCGCACAGTTGGTTCGTGCTTTCGTATCTGCTCGGCTACCCGAAGGTTCGGAACTACGACGGCAGCTGGACGGAGTGGGGAAATTCGGTGCGGCTCCCGATCGAGAAATGAGCGAGACAACGCCGGCGGTAAAGCCGCCACAGAGGATCATTGCGGTGTGGAGGGGCGAGCAGGAGTTCGATACGGGCAAGCCCGGTGGCCCGGTGTCCCGAATCGATGGGCACGGCGTCACCGGGCAGGGGCCGGTGGACGCGCTCTTGAGCGCGCTCGGCACATGCTCAGCGATAGATGTCGTCGGGATATTGAAGAAGCAGCGCACGCCGGCATCGTCGCTGGAGGTGGAGGTGATCGGCACTCGCGAGGACGCGAGTCCGCCGCGGCTCAAGCATGCGCTGCTGCGCTTTCGCATTTCCGGCGCGGGAATCGAGCGCGAGCAGGCGCTCAAGGCGATCGAGCTGTCGGTGACGAAGTACTGCTCGGTGCGCGATTCGCTCGCCCCGAAGATCCTGGTCGAGTGGGAGCTGGAATTGAAGTAACGGAGACTCGTGATTGATGCGGCGATAGGACGGACCCCGCTGGTTCGGCTCGAGAAGGTGGTCGAGCCGGAGATGGCGGAGGTGTGGATGAAGGTGGAGGGGAGCAACCCCGGCGGGTCGATCAAGGATCGCACGGCGCTCGGCATGATCACGGACGCCGAGCAGCGTGGGGTGCTGAGGCCGGGCGGGACGATCGTGGAGCCGACGTCGGGGAACACGGGAATCGGTCTCGCGCAGGTGGCAGCGACGCGCGGCTACAAGCTCATACTCTGTCTGCCAGCGCAGATGAGCGAGGAGCGGAAGCGGACGCTGATCGCGTATGGCGCGCAGCTCGTGCTCACGGATCCGGAGCGGCGCATGCTCGCGGCGATCGAGGAGGCGGAGCGCATCCGGGATAAGACCGGCGCGTGGATGCCGAATCAATTTTCGAATCCGGCGAATCCGCGCGTGCACTACGAGTACACGGGGCCCGAGCTGTGGGAGCAGATGGGCGGGCGCATCGATGCGTTCGTGTATGGCTCGGGCACGGGCGGGACGATCAGCGGTGTGGGGCGCTACATCAAGGAGCGCTCGCCGAAGACGGCGGTGATCTCGGTGGAGCCGGCGCGATCGCCGGTGCTGAGCGGCGGCGAGCGCGGCACGCATCAGTTCCAGGGAATGGGGCCGGGCTTCGTGCCGGAGAACTTCGACTGGTCGGTAGTCGATCGCATAGAGCTGGCGTGGGAAGAGGATGCATTTCCGCTCGCGCGGAGGCTCGCGCGCAAGGAGGGATTGTTCGTGGGCATGTCGACGGGCGCGATCGTGCACGTGGCGCTCAAGATTGCGCGCGAGCTCGGAGCGGGGAAGCGCGTGGCGTGCATCTCGCCGGATTCTGGCGCGCGCTACCTGACCACGGCGCTGTTCGCCGCGGACTGAGCTCCGGCGCGCCACAGCGCGGAGCTACTGCAGCTTTGCGAGCAACTTCAGCGCAGTGGGGTCGGCGTCCGGATACTTCGGCTTCATCCGCTCGAGCGTGGAGACGATCTTCTCGAGCACCAGGTAGTCGCGCGCGTGCTTGCGATCCGCCGGCACGATGAACCACGGCGCGTACTTCGTGCTGCACTTCCGGAAGACGTCCGCGTACGCGCTCGTGTAGTCGTCCCAGAGCGCGCGCTCGTCGAGATCGCCCGGCTTGAACTTCCAGTTCTTCGATTCGTCCGTGAGCCGCTCGCTGAGGCGCACGCGCTGCTCTTCCTTCGAGACGTGGAGGAAGAACTTCACGATCGTCACGCCGTTCTGCGTGAGCACGCGCTCGAACTCATTGATCTGTGCGTAGCGCTCCTTCCAGATCCGCTTCGGCGCGAGCTTGTGTACGCGCACCGCGAGGACGTCTTCGTAGTGTGAGCGATTGAAGATCCCGATCATTCCCCGCGGTGGAACGGCGGCGTGCACGCGCCACAGAAAGTCGTGCGCGAGCTCGATGTGTGTAGGCGCCTTGAACGATGTGACATCACATCCCTGCGGATTCACGGAGGTGAACACGCGCCGGATCGTCCCGTCCTTCCCGCCCGCATCGCGCGCCTGCAGCACCACGAGCAGCGATCGCGTCGACTCGGCGTAGAGCGCGTTCTGCAGCTCGTCGAGGCGCATGCGCAGCTTCTCCATCTTCTTCTCGAGCGTGTTGTCGTCAGCGTCGAGCGAGCGCGGAGAGAGCGCAGCCTTGTCGCCGAGGGAGATTCTGTCGTGCGGGCGGAGTGGGGTGAGCTTCATGGGAAGAAGTTAGGCGAGAATATGCCGCGGCGCACGTGCGCTTACGGCGACACGACGACGACCTGCGTGTGCGCGGCTGCCACTTCGCCATATCCTCCGGCGAAGGTGTACGTTCCGGGCGTGACTTCGTATCGGTTGTCGTTGGCAACGGGTACGACATGAAAGTCGAAGATCAGATGCTTCGCCTCGTGCGCTGCGAAGCGAGGTTGCTCCGGAGAATCGAGCCGAAGGCCGTACTCCACGCCGTCGGATCCGCTGCTATACGAGTAACCGTAGAGGAGCGGCGGCCCAGAGTCGCCGGATTGGGGCAGCGCCGCGATCACCGGCGTCGACGAGTTGTTTCGCACCGTCACGACCATCATGAAATTTCCATCGTTCACGGCGGAGCTCGGCGTGGAGGGCGTCACCGTAATCTCGATGTCCAACGCTGAGGGCGGAACCGAATCGGCCAGGGGATCTGGCGGCGCGGGATTGCTCTCAGTCACGCACGGACCAGTACAGACGACGGTGCCATCGCAGCCGCCAATGAACGCCGCACGCGGATGATGTGCGGACTCGAGCAACGCATGCAGCATCTCGTGTCGCACGAGATCGCCCGCCAACTGCTCATCACCGGCCAGCACGATGCGATCGCCCTGGGGATACCAGATGCCACCAACATTGCTTTCCCCATTAAAGGGAAGGTCCTCCGCACTCGGCACCCGATACCACACGACGTTTGCGAAGTCGCCAGTGATTCCCGAGCACTGCTCCGTCAGCGACCACCACTGCGCATAAACTGCCGGTGGATCGAATCGCTCGGCCCCATGTGGCAGGGGCGCGGTCGCGATCTCGCACGCGCCGAGGAGAGGCACGAGCATAATGAAGGAGCGCACGAATGAAGCAGGGATACGCTACAACGACGTCGAGATCATTCAGAACGCCTCGTTCGGCAAGCGGATCTGCACGCGCTATTTCCTACAACGAGCGGTTTACGACCCGAGGCGGCGCGGCTGCCACTCCGGTTCGTTCGTTGCCGCGGGAGGCGCAGCGACATCGATGTCACGAGCGGGAGCGCGCAGATCGGCGCGGGGAGTAGCGTCGTCGCCTGCGTCACCGAGGCTCTTCTTGAACTCGCGAATGCCCTTGCCGAACGACGAGCCGATCTCTGGAATCCGCTTGGCGCCGAACAGCAGAAGCACGACGACCGCCAGCAGCAGGATTTTTTCCGGTCCCATTCCACCAAACATGCGAGCCTCGAAGGCTGAGGTGATGCGTTGCGCCTGCAACGTGCTCGAATTTTACGCAGAATCGATGAACGGCATAATGATCGTCGTGATATGCGCCCCCCAGAATGCGGTACGCTGGAAGCCCAGTTTATACTCTGCGTCCGACCATGACCAGATGGCTACTTGCGTACGCTCTGTAGCATACATTGTGTACAGAATGGATCCAAATCGAAGGTTTGGGCCGTATCGTACTCAGCATCCCAACCGGTCTGGATCGTAAGGAGATCGCATGGAACGACGGCTCGAGATTGCGGATCTACTGAGAAGGCGCGTCAGGCTTGGCCTGCATGCAGGGTCGCTCTCCACGGGAGACCGGCTGCCCAGCACGCGCGAGCTGGCCGCGGACTTCGATGTCGATCACCGCGTGGTCGTCGCCGCGTATCATCAGCTCGTGGCCGAGGGGCTCGTCGAGATGCGGCCGCGCGGCGGTATCTACGTGGCGAAGATTCCTCCGGGTGCCGTGCGCGAGCCGATGCCGCCCGAACAGTGGCTGCACGGCATCCTCATGCAGGGCCGCGCGCGCGACATGTCGATGCGCGGTGTGATCGATGCGCTGCGGCGCGCAACGGAGACGATGCGACTGCGCGCCGTCGTCATCCACGCCGTGGACGACCAGCGCACGGGGATGTGCGCCGAGCTCGAAGAGGACTACGGCTTCGAGACGACCGCCATCAACGCCGCCGATCTCGGCAACAGCGCGCGCCCACCCGAGCTCCGCGAAGCGGATCTGCTCGTGACGACGCCGGCGCACGAAGCGCAGGTGAGAAAAATCTCCGTGAGTCTCGAGAAGCCGTGCATCATCGCCGACGTGCGCACGGATCTGATCGGCGGCGAGTGGCGGCGCCTGTTGCGCCAGCCGGTCTACGTGATCGTGCGCGACGCGCAATTCCGGAGTGCGCTGCTCGCGTTCTTCGAGGACACGAAGGGGAAGGAGAATCTGCGCGTCCTCGTCGTCGACACCGACGATGTCGCCGCCATTCCGTCGACGGCGCCGACCTACATCACGCGCGGCGCGCGCGCCTGGCTTCGGAGCGCAGGGCGCGAGGACGACGTCGGCGGTCGCGTGCTGCCGAATGCGCGAACGTTTTCATCGTCCACCGCCGAAGAGCTCATCACCTTCATCCTCAAGGCGAATCTCGCCGCCCTGAGCACGCGCGCGTGATCGCGCGTGAGGTTACCGCGACGCTGTGAGCGGCAGGACGTCGACCGTGCCCGTAACGTCGAAGTGCGAAAAGTTGCCGAGCGCGGTCACCGAGCTTCCGGATTTCGCGCCGCTCGTGCAGTTGCCGTGCAGCTTCAGCTCCTGCTTCGACCAGTCGATGATGCCGTACAGCTTCGACTCCATCGGCGTGCCGGTGCTGTCGCGCGTCGTCATCGTCGCGCTCACCGCCCACACCGACTCGGCCGAGCTCATCGCGCTCCCCATGGGCACGATGCGCATGACGAAGCCCGGCGCCGACGCAGGTGTGTCACTCGACCAGACGAGCGTCTGGCCGTCGGCATCGACGCCCTTGAACGTGCTCGTGAATGCCGACTCCGTCGCCTTGAGCTCGCGAGGGTCGATCGACACGAGCGTGGTGGATGGCTGGAAGGTCATTAGTCCGACCGCCGATGCCACCGCCGCAACTTCCCTGAATCCCAACATGAATCCCCCGAAGTGAAGTACACAAAAAAGAAATCGCCCTTACGTAACGGCACGTAAGGGCGACGGGTCGCGCGCATGTAACGCGCTATCGACGAACGCACCCTCGTGCTCCGACATGTGCCGCATTGCGGCTCGCCGGCAGACGCCAGGTCGAATTGCTGTACGCGAGTGATATCGTCATGGATGGGAGGATAGCGGGGCTCGAGCGATCGCAACAAGCGATGCGTCAGAATCGTAGAAGAGACTCCCCAGACAGGCAGTTAGCGAGCAGTACGGACTACGGGCACGGATCGCCCTATACAGTGTATGAAATCGATTCACTTTCCCTCTAGCTTTCGCGCATGCCCAATTCGATGAGCGTCTCGACCATTCGTTGGCGCGCAGTAGCCTGCGCACTCTCGCTCGCTGCCGTCGCGCTTCCAGCGCAGAAGACGAGGCCCGCGCATCCCGTGCCTGCGGCCGCGGCCGCGGCAACGCCCGCGCCCGCGGTGCTCACGCAGCGCGCGAAGCTCGAGAAGGTCATTCACACGAAGATCCTCTCGAATGGTCTCGAGGTGATCGTCGTGGAGAATCACGGCGTGCCACTCGCCACCGTCGAGATGGACGTGCGCAACGGCTCGTTCACGCAGACGCACGAGTACGAAGGGCTCGCACATCTCTACGAGCACATGTTCTTCAAGAGCAACAAGGACTATCCCGAGCCCGAGCAGTTCATCGATCGCGCGGCCGAGCTGGGCGCGGTCTTCAATGGGCAGACGCAGGAGGAGGTGGTGAACTACTACCTCACCGTTCCAGCGGATTCGCTCGTGGGCGGCATGCGCTTTCTCGCGTCGGCGTTTCGCTCGCCGCTCTTCCGCGAGGATGAGCTCGCCCCGGAGCGCGAAGTCGTGCTCGGCGAGTACGATCGCCAGGAGTCGAGCCCGTACTTCAAGCTCGATGAACAGATGGGGCACGCGCTCTACACCACGGAGTGGAGTCGCAAGAACAAGATCGGCGATCGCGACATCGTGCGCTCGACGACGCCGGAGAAAATGCGGATCATTCAGCATCGCTACTACGTGCCCAACAACGCTGCGCTCATCGTCGCCGGCGACGTGTCGCCCGACACGGTGTTCAATCTGGCCGAGAAGATCTACGGTGACATTCCGCGCGGCGACGATCCGTTCGTGGCGAATCCGATTCCGCCAATTCCGCCGCTCAAGGGGAACGACGCGGTGATCGTCGAGCAGCCAGTGAACACGGTCGCGGTGATCGTGCAGTGGCAGGGGCCGAGCGTCGGCAAGGATCCCGATGCGACGTACGCGGCCGACGTCTTCTCCGGCATTCTCAACCAGGACGGCTCGGCGTTTCAGCGGCGACTCGTGGACAGTGGCCTCTGGCACTCGATCCTCGTGAACTACTACACGCTGAACCACACGGGTCCGATCTCGATCAGCGGCGAGACGACCGCCGACAAGCTGCGCCCTGCCCTTGCTGCGCTCGACGAGGAGGTCGCGAAGTTCGACAAGCCCGGCTACTTCACCGTGGCGGAGCTCGGGCCGCAGAAGCAGCAGCGCGCGGTGGGCACGGTGCTCGGCCTCGAGCGCGCCTCCGGCTTCGCGCACGAGCTTGGATTCTGGTGGAGCGTTGCAGGGCTCGACTACTACATGGGATACATCGACAACATGGCGCGTCGCACTCCGGCGGATCTGCGCGCGTACGCGCACACGTACATCGTCGGCAAGCCTCACGTCACCGGCGTGCTGCTCTCGCCGGAAGATCGCAAGCAGCTCAATCTCACGAAGGACGAGCTGATCCAGGGCGAGCACGCGAACGTGGTAGGTGTGCAATGAGCCGCGCATTCGCTTTGCGTGCTGCGGCGATCGCGCTGCTCGGCGCCGTCGCATTGACGAGCGCCGCCGCTCCCGCCGCCGCTCAGGCGCGCCCGGGCTCCGATACGTCCACCGTCGTCTTCGACGTCGGCGGCGTGCACGTGATTCTCCGCCGCAACACCGCCAACGATGTCGTCGCCGCCAATCTCTACCTGCTCGGCGGCAACCAGCAGTCCACCGCGCAGACGGCCGGCACGGAGCCTTTTCTACTCTGGGTNNCGGAACGAAGCACTACACGCGCGATGCACTCACCTCGAAGATGGCAGCGCTCGGCAGCGCGATCGTCGTCGAGCCGCGCAATGACTGGACGGTCTTTGGCTTTCGCGGCACGCGCGACACCTTCGACAGCACCTGGGCGATCCTCGCCGACAGGCTGATCGCACCAACGCTTGCGCCGGCGGATGTGGAGTTCATCCGCGCGCAGGTGCTCGCCGGCGTGCGCCAGCGCAACGACTCGCCCGACGATCTCGTGCAGGGGCTCGCCGACAGCCTGCTCTTCGCCGGGCAGCCATACGCGCTGCCATCCACGGGGAACGAGCGCTCGCTCACCTCGATCACCGCCGCGGATCTCCAGAAGTACCGCACGACGCAGATGGTGACATCGCGCATGCTGCTCGTGGTGGTGGGGAACATCGAGCGTGCGCGGCTCGAGAAGCTGATCTTGCCGACGCTCGGCACGTTGCCGCACGGTAGCTACAAGTGGACACCACCACCGGATCCCATCGTGCGCCCCGCCGATGTGATGTTCGTGCAGCGCGCGCTCCCTACGAACTACCTGCTCGGCTACTACCCCGGCCCGCGCTCCACCGGCTCCGACTATCAGGCGCTGCGAATAGCGACGTCCGTGCTGAGCGGGCGCTTGTTCACGGAAATTCGCGTGCGCCGCAACCTCACGTACGACGTGTCGGCGCCGTTC
>PLMM01000384.1 GCA_003142495.1 Gemmatimonadota bacterium
GAGACGGGCACCGGGAAGGAGCTGGTCGCACGTGGCATTCACTATTCGGGTCCTGCGCACGGCGAGCCCTTCGTGGCCGTCAACTGCGCGGCGATTCCCGAGGCGCTGCTCGAGTCCGAGCTGTTCGGCCACGAGCGCGGAGCCTTCACGGACGCGCGGTCGCAGAAGCGCGGGCTCATGGAGCTCGCGGGCCAGGGCACGCTCTTCCTGGATGAGATTGGGGAGATGCCGCCGCGGCTTCAACCGAAGCTGCTGCGCGCACTCGAGGAGCGCCGCGTGCGCCGCCTCGGCGGGCTCCAGGAAGTCGAGATTACCTGTCGCATCATCGCGGCGGCGAATAGCTCGCTGCACGATGCGGTTGCGCGTCTCGAGTTCCGCGAAGATTTGTACTACCGGCTCAATGTGTTCCGGGTGGCGCTTCCGCCGCTGCGCGATCGCGAGGGCGATGTCGAGCTGCTTGGAAAGTATTTTCTCGACGAGCTCGCGCATCAACAGGAGCTCGAGCCAAAGTCGCTCGACGCGAGCGCCGTGGCCGCGCTACGCGCCCACAACTGGCCGGGCAACATTCGCGAGCTGAAAAACGTAATCGAGCATGCGGCGATTCTGTGCGAAGGTGAGGTCATTAGCGCGTCTCATCTCATGATCCAGCAGCGGCGCACGCACTCGGCCGCCCGCACCGATGGCGCGATGCGCGAGATCCAGATTCCGCCGGAAGGCAAATCGCTCGACATGATCGAAAAGGAGGCAGTATCTGCAACGCTCGAGATCACTCGTGGCAATCGCAGTGCGGCTTCACGAATTCTTGGCATTTCGCGACCGACGTTGGCTCGCAAGATGCGCGAATACGGACTCACGACAGTGGGAACCGACAGGGCCGAGTGAGCGTACTATACTCCGGGCCCTTCGGTGCCCGGAGACTCTCCTCGATCGGCAAGGTTCACATGTCGGCAGGGCCGTATGACGGTTAATCCGATCAAGGTTCTCGTGGTCACGCCAACCGAGCGCGATGTGCGCCGGTTGCAGAGCGTGGTCGCGGTGCCGGGCCCGAGCCATGTCGAGCTCACGCACGCGCTCGACGTCGGCGCGGCCGTTCGCCGTCTCACGGACGTGCGCTTCGACGCCATCCTGCTCGATCTCGCAGTCGCTCACACGCATCCGCTCGAGCCGCTCTGGCGCATGCACGAGCACGCGCCCGACGTGCCCATCATCGTCCTCACGAGCATGGAGGACGAGACGCTCGCCGTGCGCGCGCTCAAGGCCGGCGCGCAGGACTCGCTCGTGAAGGGGCAGATCGACGGCAACCTGCTCACGCGCGCGATCCGCTACGCCATCGAGCGCCATCAGCTGCAGATGGCGCTGCACGCGATGTCGCTCATCGATGATCTCACGGGGCTCTACAACCGCCGCGGCTTTCTCACGCTCGCCCGACAGCATCTGAAAATGGCGGACAGGCTGCGCAAGCGCGTGTCGCACATCTTCGTCGACCTCGATGGGCTCAAGCGCATCAACGACACGATGGGCCATCGCCACGGCGATCAGGCGCTCGTCGAGACGGCGGAGATGCTCAAGGAGACTTTCCGCGAGTCGGACATCATCGCGCGCATCGGCGGCGACGAGTTCGTCGTGCTTGCGATGGACAACGCCGCGGGCTTGCTCGAGGAGACGTGGCAGCAGCGCGTGCAGGAAAATCTCGCGGCGCGCAATCGCCGTCCGAATCGCGCGTACGTGCTGTCGGTGAGCATGGGCGTGGCGTTCTACGATCCCGATTTTCCTACGGCACTCGACGACCTGCTCGCGCGCGCGGACACGCTCATGTACGAGGAGAAGCGTGCAAAGCGCGACCCGGAGGAAGGAAGCACGCTCGCGCACGCACCTCGCGGGGATTAGCGGGTAGTGCGGGGACGCCGGAACACAAAGCGTTAACAAATTGGTGAGACGACTGGAACGGACTGGAACGGAAACTGCAAAACTGCTGGTGCGCTTTTCCGTTTCTCTCCGTGCTTTTCATCCGTTCAAGTCGTTGTTCAAATTGTTAGTGCTCGCTCGGGCGAAAAGGGCCGACCGAAAGTGATCTTCGGTCGGCCCTTTTCACATCGTGTTGCGCGAGGGCGCTACGCGCCTTCGACGATGATCAGGTACTTCGACGGACCCCAGAACTCGGCCGGCTGCGAAATGTGCAGGTCGCCGGTGGGCTTGCCGTCGGATCCCTGCGCCTGCTCGATGAGCGACGGATCCTGGCGCGACACCACCTTGTACGGCTTGTCGGTGATGTGCAGCGCGATCGGCGTGTCGTCCCACTTGTTGATCGCCGTGAACGCGGAGGCATCGAGCTTGCGCGCGGGCACGAGCGCCTTGTGCCCGAAGAAGAGGAACTTCGATCCCTCCTCGACGATGATTCCGCGCGCCTTCAGATCGTCCTTCGTGCCGACCACATAGTACACCGTGTTCGCCGCTTTGCGGAGATCGGTGACCGTATCGGCGATCGCGGCGTTCGCCGAAGCGAGCCCGGTGTTCGCGGTGGTGAGCGAGTCGACGCGCACGTTCAGCGCCGCGAGATCGAGCTTGTTCTGCTCGAGCATCGCCTGGAGATTCGTGATCGTCGCCTGATAGTCGGCGACCTGGCTGCTCAGATTCTTGTTCTTGTCGCCGAGTGCGGCGACGCGCGAGCGGCTCTTGTTGAGGAGCGCCGTGACTTCCTGCACCTTGCCGAGCAGGCTGGCGCGATAGGCGGCCTGCGGATCGCCGCTGTTCTCGCCCTTCACATCGAGCGGCACATGCGACTGCAGCCCCTTCACCTTCGACAGCTCCTTGTCCATGTCGGCGAGGAGTTGCGTGGTCTGCTGGAATCCCTGCATCAGCGAATCCTGCTGCGCTGAGACCGCGCGTGCCTGCGCGAGCTGGCCGTTGAGCACCGTGACGGAGTCTGGCGAAGAAGCTGAAGTGCTTCCACCAGAGCCGATCTTTTCGCAGGCAACGAGCGTGAGGCCCAGAAGAAGGTAGATGGGCGCGCGTGATCTCATGTGGCTCCTGAACTCGGAAAGAAGAACGAACACTAACGTAGTGCGTGCGTGTAATATAGCGCGCTGAGGTCGCTGCTGCCGTGACAATCGTCACACGCCGTGCCGTTAGGCGCGAAGCAGAAAGGAGATGTCGTCGCCGGCGGAGTATTCAGTGCGCGGTACGCCGTACGAAAATACGGGGGCGGTGCCGAGGCCATTTAGGGTAATCTGGTCGTCGGTGATGCGAAGCGAGCATCCCTCCCGCAGGCCGACCACGCGCGTCGTGCGATTGACCGTGATGTACTCTTCGAGGCGATCGGCGCGCGACTCCCCCTGATGGTTCGGCTGGACGAAGTCCGTGAAGTGCGCGTTGATCTGAAAGGGAATGAGGTTCAGCGCGCGCAGGGATTTCGGCTCGACGATGGGCATGTCGTTAGTCGTGCCCATCGTGGGCGCGGTGATGACGGCGCCGGCGCTCCATCCGATGTATGGCACTCCCGCGTGCACGCGCGCGCGAATGACGTCGATGAGGCTGTGCTCGTAGAGCGTCGCGAGGAGCTGAAAGGTGTTCCCTCCCCCCACCACGATCGCCTCGGCCGAGTTGATGGCGTGAGCGGGGTCTGGTGCGTCGCTAATCGAGCGCACCTCGTAGCCGAGCTTTGCAAAGGGAACGGAAACGCGCTCGGCGTACCTGTCGTGGGTGATGGTGACGCCGGCATTGGGGATGAGCAGTACGCGGCGCGTCGAGGGCCCGAGCAGTGATCGGATGGCGCTCGAGGCATTGAGCAGGAAAACGCCGTTGCCGTCGCG
>PLMM01000220.1 GCA_003142495.1 Gemmatimonadota bacterium
GCGCCTTCACCTGCTGCAGACGCGGATAGTTCTCTTGGTAGTAGATCGTGGACCAGGGCACCCCCGACGTGTTGAGCGCCGGATCCGCCAGATCCGTATCCGGATGATTGATCAGCGCACCGTCGTAGGCGTCGCCGGGAACGGGCACGCCGCCCGTGTCCGCGAAGAGCTCGCGATAGAAATCGCGTGCCCACTTTAGATTCTTCGCCTCGTCGTGCTGCTCGAGCCACCCAGCGCTGCACGCCGTGTCCAGAATCGAGCCGCGGTGCGCCGACGCAGTCGCGTCGGATGCGACGGTGTTGACTCGGCCTCCGTACGTCGCGAGACCCAGCATGCCGCCCATCACATCGTGGTCGGCGCGAGTGAGATAATCGTACGCGACGCCGATCTGTCGATCGGTGAACCGCTTCCTGATCAGCGCATCCTTGCCCTTCATGCTCGCACCGCCCGGCGGCATCGTGAAGAGCTCCGGCCACGGATTGAGCGCGAAGTCGAGCCACGACATCCTGTCGATTTCGCGCTCGCTCGACGCCGTGATTCCCGCACTCAGCGTCGCCAACTGGTCATCCCACTGCCGCTCGGCAGTCTCGCCCGCAGTGCTCGCGCCGCGGACGATGATCTTCCCGAACTGCTTGCGATGAATCTCCAGCAGCGTCGTGAGCGATGCGTTCGGCGAATCGACGGCGCTGTTCTGCTCGCACCACGCTCCGTGATTCTGCATCAGTCGCAGGAACGATGCTTCGTTGATCTCGCTCCAATTCCACTCCGCCTTGAACGTCGTGATCGACTTGGGCGCACCCGGGAGCAGCTTCGCGGGATCGTCGCCCGACGCATCGAGCGAGCGAAACCAGTATCGCGTGACGATGCCGAGGTTGCCGCCGCCGCCGCCGGTGTGCGCCCACCACAGCTCGCGATTCGGGTCGGACCTCTCGCGCGTCGCGATCACGCTGCTCGCGCGCCCGTCCTTGTTTACCGTGACCACCTCGACCGCATACAGGTAGTCGGCCGCGAGGCCGAGCTCGCGGCAGAGAAAGCCGAACGCGCCGCCAACGACGTGTCCGCCTATCCCGATGCCGGGATATTCGCCNNGCCTCGACGGCGATCGCACGCATTTCGGCGTCGAAGTAGACGCGCTTCATCGACGAGACGTCGATGATCACGCGCACGTCGGGATCCGAGACGAACCCCTCGAGGCAGTGGCCTCCGCTGGTGACGACGAGGCGTCGCGTCTCGGCGACCGCATCCTGCACCGCGCTCACCACTTGCTCCGTTGAGGTCACGACGCGAACGTAGTCGGGGCTTGCGCTGTAGCGCTTGTTGAATCGCTTGTCGACTACGGCGCGAAATCGCGGATCGTCGGGGCCGAGCTTGGTGGAAGCGCTGTGCGTGTCGTCTTTGTGCATCGATGTCATCAGCTTGAAGTCATGAGAGAGCCAAACCGCGCAGAAAGGCCAGCGTTCGGTCCCAGGCCAAGTTCGCAGCTACCTCATTGAACGTGTCCGCGCGGTCGGGCTCGAAGAACCAGTGGCCAGTGCCGGCGTAGTGGTAGAAGTGTACCGGGCGATGAGCGCGCTGAAGCGCGGCCTCCATCGCGTCGACGTCGGAGCGCGGCTCGAAGTCATCGTCATCGGCGAAGTGGCCGAGGTACGCTGCGCGCGAAACACTTAAAAGCGCGCACGTCGACGTCGCGATGAAGTTGCCGTGATTGGGCGCTGACTCACGATACCCACTTCATCCGGCATGGCACGAGTACAGTCCACTTGCCGGAATCCTTGCGCGCGGAGCAGCTCCATTCCGCCGCCTCCAGAACGCCGGCGTCGTATCCGCCCGTTACGACTGCTGAATCTGGGCCCACCCCGGATGCGATGATCCAGATCCGCCACGCTCTCCCCGCAACGCCCGGTATCATCAGACGTCCGGGTAGAGGAGCACAATCGGCCACACTGTAAATGGCTGGGCGGCGGCCTGCCACGGCAGCGAGAAGCGCCGCGCTCGGCGGCGCGCCCAAGGTGCCTACACTCGCCGGCAAGGACGTGGAGAGGCAGTACGCCACGGTGGAATTCATTCCGCCCATGTTCTCTTCGCTCAATCGAACAATCTCGGGGAGTGCGGCCAAGCGCAAAGAATCCATCGAGTCGAGCGTCGGCGTGGCGTCGAGATGACGAGCGTGCGCCGGTAGGCGCGCGCCAGATGGAGGCCCGCACGCGAGAAGGACCAACGCTGCGATCCCGAAGGCGAGCAGACGCGACACAGAATTCACGCGATGATGGTAACGTGTGGAGTGAGCACACGTGCATGATGTGCGTTGGCGATCCACTTGTCGATTGCTTTCGGATTAACATGGGATGAGCATTGACGGAGGGCGGGGGATGGGTGAGATGATCGCCGAGCGGGATGCCCGTACGAACCGCTTCGAGCTGAGCGCGAACGCACTCTTTCGCGCGATGGCCGCGCGCACCACCAACGCGCTCATCCCTCGCTGGATCTTCCTCCGCGCGCTCGGCCTCATTTTCTTCTCCGCCTTCTACTCGTTCGCGCAACAGGTGCACGGGCTGATCGGCGAGCGCGGCATTCTCCCCGCGGGGGCGTATCTCCAGCAGGTGAGCGAGGCGCTCCCCGGCGCGACGCGCTTCTGGTATGCGCCGAGCATTTTCTGGCTTCGCTCGGGCGACGCTGCGCTCACGATCGCGGTGGCCACCGGCATCGTCTGCTCGCTGCTCCTTGTCGCGAACATCTGGCCGCGCGCGATGACGGCGATCTGTACGCTCGTCTTTCTTTCCTTCATCGCGACGCTACAGGACTTCGCATCGTATCAGTCCGACGGGATGCTCCTCGAGGCCGGCTTGATCTCGATCTTCTTCGCGCCGAGCGGCTTCCGCCCCGGGCTCGGCGCGCTCGACCCGCCGTCGCGATTCAGTCTGTTCATGCTCCGATGGGAGTGGTTTCGGATCTACTTCGAGTCCGGGCTCGTGAAGCTCCTGAGCGGTGACGTGCGCTGGCGCAACTTCACCGCAATGGACGACTACTATCAGAACGGTCCGCTGCCGGCGTGGCCGGGATGGTACGTGCAGCATCTGCCACACTGGTATCACGCGGCGACGGTCGCGCTCACGCTCGCCGTCGAGCTCTTCATCGTGTGGGCGGTGTTCGCGCCGAGGCGCTGGCGGATCGCGTGCTTTGCGGTGGTGACGGCGCTGCAGATCGGCATCATCGCGACCGCGAACTACGCGTTTCTCAACTATCTCGTGTTGATGTTGGGCTTTCTGCTGCTCGACGACGCGGCGATCGCGTGGTTGGCCGCTCGCATGAGCTGGCTGCCATCTCGCACGAGTAAAGATATCGCACGCGCCGACTCCACCGCTCCGGTCGCGGCCCGACGACGACCGCGTGTGCTCGTCGAGACGTTCGCGCTCGCCTGGATCTTCTACGCAACGCTCTGGGCGTTTCTCTCCCCCGGATCGTCGAGCGTGCTCGCGATCCCCGAGCACGCGCTTGCGCCATTCCGCATCGCGAACGCATATGGGCTTTTCGCGACGATGACCGTGGCGCGCTACGAGATCGAGTTTCAGGGGAGCAACGACGGCGGCCGCACGTGGACGGCGTATCCGTTTCGCTACAAGCCGCAGGATATCACCGAGCGTCC
>PLMM01000213.1 GCA_003142495.1 Gemmatimonadota bacterium
CAGGGCGGCCGCAAGCACCCGCAGCAGGAATACATCCAGATCAACACGAAGGACATTCTCTTCATCTGCGGCGGCGCCTTCGACGGCCTCGAGAAGATCATCGAGGCGCGCACCGGTCGCCGGCAGATCGGCTTCACGAAGGAAGAGCTGGCGAATGGCAAGGCGACGGATCTCGCGAAGAACCCGTTCGCCGACGTCGAGCCGGACGATCTCCTTCGCTACGGGCTCATCCCCGAGCTGGTGGGTCGCCTTCCCGTAACGGTCGCCCTCGAGGCGCTCGACGCGGACTCGCTCGTGCGCATCCTCAAGGAACCGAAGAACGCGCTCACGAAGCAGTACACGAAGCTCTTCGAGCTCGAAGAGGTGAAGATCACCTTCGACGAAGCGGCGCTCCGTGGCGTTGCCCAGCGCGCGCTCAAGCGCGGCACGGGCGCACGCGGTCTTCGCGCGATTCTCGAGGAGCTCATGACGGACGTCATGTTCGATATCCCGAGTCGCGACGACATCACGGAAGTAAAGATCACGGAGTCGTGCGTGCTCAACGGCACGCCGCCGCTCCTCGAGATCTCGGCCAAGCGCCAGAAGAAGGAAGCCTGACCGAAGTACCTTGAATTCAAGAGAAAATGGGGACGCCAGATCGGCGTCCCCATTTTACATCCCGGCGTGTAGTCACTACGGGACGATCATTGCACCATGTCGTGCGCGCCCACGCTCGCGATGTCGCGCTGCACATCGGCGTTCCTCGGATCGAGATGCGGCCACTCGGCCACGTCATCCGGCACGAAGGCGCCCGCCATCGACGCCATCCCGCCCTGCTTGAGCATCTGCCCCGTCGGGTTGTAGTAGACGGCCACGATGCGATAGCGATGATTCGCGACGAGCGGCAGCCCTTCCTCGTGGAAGCCGAAGACGCGCTTGCCGAGCGAGATGAGGTGGCCATCCGACGTGAGCTTCGTGTCGAGCTTCACGAGCACCTTCCCATTCTCGGCGTCCTCGAGGCGCACCGAGCGCGCGTAGTCGTGCACGTGGCCGCCGAGCGCGAGGAGGGAGCCGTTGAGGGGCATGATGAACTCGGAGCGCTGCTCGGAGCGGCCGGGCTTGAGATCCCACGCCGACGTGCCGCCGATGACGGAATTCGCGTCGGCGAAGAAGGGCATGACGACGATCGGATGCGCCTTCCCCGCGGCGATCCACGGGAGCGTGACGATCACGTACGCGCGCTCGACGGTGTGACCGTCGACATCGTGGAAGGCGGAGTAGAGGCCGAGGGTGTCGCCGCGCGTGAGCGGGACGCCGACGTTGCCGGGGAGCGAGACGCGCGGCGTTTCCTTCCCCGCGGCCATGAGGCGCTCGACCATGGGATAGAGCAGCTCGCGGCGGTTGTAGTTCGCGAGGCCGACGTGGTGCACCATTCCCTGCGCGAGCGCCTTGCCGCCAACAGCATCGCCGTCGCAGAGCTGCACGCTATAGCCGCGCACCCAGCCGGTGGCGGGCCACGCGACGCGCAGCACGGGGGTGTCCATCATCATCATGTCATCGGATTCGTGGGCCATCGCCGCAATCCGAAAGGGGCCGGCCACTATTCGAATCTCGTGTCGCGCGCTGTCCTGCTGCACGACTGCGGAGGACGCCGACGCGCCGGGCATCGCCATCCCCGGCATCGCATCGGCGGGCGGCGGCACGCTCGCGGTCAGCGCTGCGCCGGTGGGACAAGGGCGCTCGGTCGCCTGAGCCGCGACACGTGTTGTTACGAGCAGGAGAAGCAGCGGAACGAGTCGGCGCATGCACACCTCGTGGAGCGAGAATCACGACCATACGGTGAAGGCCGGTCGACCCTCGTCCATGACGCAGCTACAAGATGCACGCGGGAGCGCGAAAAGGTAGCCATCCGTGCATTTGAGCCGGCGAAAAAAACCGTCCTACGGAATCGCTACTGATCGGAGCTGTCGTCCTTCGGCACCTCGAGCTGCACGATGGCGAAGTGCGTCGCATCCGTGCGCGATGCGTCGATTGCCACGATTCTGTAAAAGGTCGGCGTGCCGCTGCGCAGCTCGCGATGCGAGCGCTCGTCTGCGTCGATGTGCGCGCGGTGGCCATGGGAATCGGAGCAGGTGAGACCGCTCTGCGCCACCTTCACCGCGCCGACTGCCATGCCGTGCTCGCACTCGAGGACCTCGCCGTAACGCGCGAGTGGCTTCCGGTAGAAGTCGAGCACCTGATCCGGCGAGTCGTTCGTGATGTACTTGGTGGCCATCAAGCGGAAGTGAAAGCTGCCGAAGGAAAGGCCCATGTCGACTGCGGAGTCGCTCTTCGTCTCCTTGTACGGCCGCGCATTGGGGTAGATCGGCAGCCCCATGCTGGTGGCGTTGACGTTCTCGTTGGCGTGGAGCTCGATGTTGAGATTGGTGCCTTGAGCCATGGATGCGGAGGCGCCGCCGCACAGGAACGTCGCGATGGCGAGCATGGGCACGGTGACGCGGAGGAGATGAAGGCGCGAGAACATGGCGATTGCTCCGGCTGAGGTGCGAGGGGAACGCGCCGACTGCGCGTATCGCCCGTGTCACCTTCCACGTTCCAGCGTACGAGCCGGGCCACGATTGGTTTCACCTGTGGGCGAGCCGGCGATTCAGCGTTGGCGAGGTATATTGAAGGGATGCCGATCACACTGACGCGCGACGAGGAAAGCTTCGAGCTCGACGAGAGACTTCCCGTGCTCCCGCTCCGCGACGTCGTGATCTTCCCGTACATGGTGATCCCGCTGCTCGTGGGCCGGACGGCATCGCTCGCGGCTGTTGAGGCCGCGCTCGCTGGCGACCGGTGGATCTTTCTCGTCGCGCAGCGCACGGCGGACACGCAGGATCCGGCAGCGGCCGATCTCTTCCGTGTGGGCGTTGCGGGGCGTGTGCTCCAGGTCGCGCGCTTGCCGAACGGCACGACCAAGGTGCTCGTTGAAGGCGTCGCGCGCGCGAAGGTCACGCGCTACGCGCCAACCGAGAAGGTGTTACGGGCCATAGTAACGCCGTTCGCGCTCGACGAGCCCGCCGGCGGCGCCGACGAGCGCGCGATGGCGCGCCGCGTCGTGACGCTCTTCGAAGAGTACGTCGCGCTGCATCGCAGGCTCCCCGCGGAAGTGGTGGCGCTCGTGCAGGGGACGGAGGCGCGCGAGAAGCAGGCGTTCGCGATCGCCGCGCACATGCTCGTGCGGCTCGATCAGCGTCAGGAATATCTGCAGTCCTCGAACATCGGCGCGCTCTTCTCGCAGCTCGCGGACACGCTCACCTCCGAGATCGAGATTCTGCGCCTCGAGCGCAAGATCGAGGGAGAGGTGCGCGGCTCGCTCTTTCAGAATCAGCGCGAGTTCTATCTGCAGGAGCAGCTCAAGGCGATCCACCGCGAGCTCGGACAGGACGAGGGTGACGGGTTCGAGGAGCTGACCGTCGCGATCGAGAAGAAGCAGCTGCCGCCCGCTGTGCGCGAGCGCGTCGATCGCGAGATGCGGAAGCTGCGCCGCACGGCGCCGCTCTCCCCGGAATCGACGGTCGCGCGCAACTATCTCGACTGGATCGTCGCGCTTCCATGGACCGAGCGCAGCGACGACGTCGTCGACGTCGCGCACGCGCAGCTCGTGCTCGATGAGGATCACTTCGGTCTCACCGATGTGAAGGACCGCATCCTCGACTACATCGCGGTGCTCGCGCTCGTCGGCAAGCTCGAGGGCCCCATCCTCTGCCTCGTCGGCGCTCCGGGCGTCGGCAAGACATCGCTCGGCCGATCGATCGCGCGCGCGCTTGGTCGCACCTTCGTGCGCATGTCGCTTGGCGGCGTGCGCGACGAGGCGGAGATTCGCGGGCATCGGCGCACGTACATCGGGTCGCTGCCGGGGCGCGTGATTCAGGCGATGCGGCGCGCCGAGGTGGTGAATCCGGTGATTCTGCTGGACGAGGTCGACAAGATGGGGCAGGACTGGCGGGGCGATCCGTCGAGTGCGCTGCTCGAGGTTCTGGATCCCGAGCAGAATACGGCGTTCAACGATCACTACCTGGACGTGGACTACGATCTCTCGCAGGTGCTGTTCGTGACGACGGCGAACTCGCTCGCACAGATTCCGGAGCCGCTGCGCGACCGGATGGAGATCATTCGTCTGCCTGGCTACGTCGATCACGAGAAGCACGCGATTGCGCGCCAGTTTCTCGTGCCGCGGCAGCTCATCGCGCACGGGCTCGATCCAAAGCTCGTGACGATCGACGCCGATGTGATTCCCGCGGTGACGCGACTGTACACGCGCGAGGCCGGGGTGCGTGATCTCGAGCGGCGCATCGCGCGAATCGCGCGCAAGCTCGCGCGGCGCGCGGCGGCCGCGAAGCAGGTGACGCCCGAGCCGCAGCATGTGGCGCTCGCGGATCTGAAGGCGCTTCTCGGCGTGCCGCCGTACGAGGCGGAGGAGCAGACGCTCGACGACAAGATCGGCGTCGCGACCGGGCTCGCGTATACATCGGTGGGAGGCGACCTGCTCGAGATCGAAGTGGCCGTGGTGCGCGGGCGTGGGCGGCTGCAGCTCACCGGCACGCTCGGCGATGTGCTCAAGGAATCGGCGAACGCTGCTCTCACGTACGCGCGGTCGCGCGCGAGCATGCTCGGCATCGATCCGGAGTTTCCGAAGACGCGCGACATTCACGTGCATCTGCCTGCGGGCGCGACGCCGAAGGATGGCCCATCGGCAGGGATCGCGATCGCGACGGCGGTGGTGAGCGCGCTCACGGGAGCACCGGTGCGCGGCGACACGGCGATGACCGGCGAGATCACGCTGCGCGGAGACGTCCTCCCGATCGGCGGCCTGAAGAGCAAGATCCTCGCCGCGCACCTGTCCGGCGCGCGGATGGTGATCCTCCCGAAGAAGAACGAGAAGGACCTCCGGGACATCCCCGAGGAGATCCGGAAGCAGATCAAGGTCGTTCTCGTCGAATCGATGGACCAGGTGCTGGACGAGGCCCTGCGGCGACACCCGCAGCCGCTCCAGCCACGGTCCTCCGGCTCCGGCGGCGGCGAGAAGCCCAGCGAGCCCCTCGCAGTGCCCGCGCGGCCGGGCTTTCCTGCCGACCAGCCGGCGGCGATCGTGGCGGGCCGCTGACCGCGGCCCGGCCGCGCGCCCGCCTCCTGCGCGGCCGAGGGAGTCGACCATGGAGTACAAGGACTACTACAAGAC
>PLMM01000411.1 GCA_003142495.1 Gemmatimonadota bacterium
CGGCTCAAGATCAACTACGGATGGGTGTTGATCATCTTCGGAATCACCATCCGCATTCTACTCTGGCCATTGAACCAGGGTGCAATGCGAAACAGCCTCAAGCTGCAGCGCATTCAGCCCCAGCTGCAGGAGATTCAGAAGAAGTACAAGTCCAACCCCGAGAAGCTGCAATCGGAAATGAGTAAGCTGTATCGCGATCACGGAATGAGTCCCTTCACTCCGCTCGCGGGATGCCTACCTATGTTAATTCCAATGCCGGTACTCTTCGCACTGTACTTTGTTTTTCAGAACACAATCGAATTTCGCGGAGTATCGTTCCTTTGGCTGCCCGATCTCTCGCAACGTGACCCACTCTTTGTACTGCCGGCCATCATGGGCATTTCGATGTATGTGTTGTCGTGGATNNAGCATGCGATCTGGGCCGCCGAATCCACAGGCGAAAACGATGGCGTACATTTTTCCTGTAATGATGGTCGCGTTCTTCTGGCGCTTAGCGGCCGGACTCAATCTGTATTACGCAGTGCAGAATCTCGCGACACTCCCTCAGCAATGGCTTATCGCACGAGAGCGGGCAAAACTTGCTGTGACTCCGCCCGGTGGATGACCTTCGCGCAGTGATGCTCAACGCTGAATCGGCATCCCAGGATCGGCTGCGCATTACTTACGTTGGTCACGCGACACTGCTCCTTCACTTCGGAGATGTTCGTGTTTTGACCGATCCGAACTTCGACGACAAGCTCGGCTATTTCCTGCCACGGGTGACAGCTCCCGGCATAGAGATGGCCGAGCTTCCTCGTATCGATGCGATTTTGCTCACGCANNAAGGAAAGATGATCTGCGTGTGCATGCGTGAGCAAAATCGCATCGATGCGATTTTGCTCACGCATGCACACGCAGATCATCTTTCCTTTCGATCCCTTCGTGCGTTGCCGGCTGGAATACCGATATATGCGCCGCCGGTGATTGCACGCTGGCTGCAGCGTGAAGGGATTTCATCTGCTCGAGCAATCGCATCAGGAGGGCACGCCCAGATCGGCTCCCTGACGATTGCAGCGGCCAGCGCCAAGCACGTCGGAGCCCGATACGGCCTGGATCGTTGGCGAAGTGATGCACACATGTATCTGCTCGACAGCAACAATTCGTCTGTTCTATTTACGGGCGACACAGCACTCACGCCGGCCGCGGTAGAGCTGGCTCGGACAATCGCACCGCGGAGAGTTGATGTAGCACTACTCCCGATCGGATATGCGCCATGGTGGAAAGAATATCTTTTTCGGCGCGGACATCTCACTCCCGCGGATGCACTTGCGCTCTTCGCTGAGGTGAATGCAAGAATTCTGATCCCGTTTCACTGGGGGACTTTTCGCCACGTCACCTCGGGTGCATACGATGCGATCAACGTCTTTCGAGCGCTGCTACCTGCCTATGAGCGAAAAGCGGAGGTGAAGATATTGGAACCTGGGGAATCGCTTCAGATTCCCGCGAACAATTGATCATGCGCGACTCCTCCGTTCTTCCCGGAGCGACGGACACGATTGTCGCGCAGGCGACCGTCGGCGCACGGAGTGCGCTGGCCGTCATTCGCATGTCGGGCGCGGATGCACATCAAATCGGCGAGGCGCTCCTTACTCCGTGGCGCGCGAGTCCTCGCGTTGCGTATCTCTCTACGCTGCGAGATCCGGGGAATGGGCACGTCATCGATTGCGGTGTCGTGACCGTGTACGCGGCTCCCGCTTCGTACACCGGCGAGGACATGATCGAGCTGTCGCTTCACGGCGGTGAAGTTGGCCCCGCGCTGGCGATCAACGCGCTGCTTGCGTCCGGCGCACGATGTGCGCTCCCCGGTGAGCTCACGAGGCGAGCGCTGTTGAATGGGAAGCTCGACCTGCTTCAGGCGGAAGCAATCGGCGATCTCATCGACGCACGCTCGCGAGCGATGCACGATGTCGCGCTCGAGCAGCTCGCCGGGCATCTGTCCATGCGGCTTAACGTGCTTCGCGAAGAGATCATCGAGATAGAGGCGCTGCTTGCGTACGACGTCGACTTTCCTGAAGAGGATGACGGTCCCATATCCGCGAGCCGCATCGAGCTCGCAGCACGCGCGGCACTTGCGAGCATCGATAGGTTACTTGCGACTGCTGCTACGGGGGAGATGATCCGGAGCGGTGCCGCCGTCGTCATCGCGGGAGCTCCGAATGCCGGGAAGTCATCGCTGTTCAATGCGCTCGCCGGCACGAAGCGCGCGATCGTGACGGATATTCCGGGTACGACTCGCGACGCGCTCGAGGTGATGATCGACATCGCGCAGTGGCCTGTGCGGCTAGTGGACACCGCGGGATTGCGCGTGAGTGAGGACATGGTCGAGCGACTCGGCATCGAGGTCGCGGAGCAACAGGTGATAAATGCCGCGGTGGTTCTCGTGTGCGGCGACAGCGTGGAGTCGCTCTCCGCTGCGATCGAGAGTGTGCGTCGACTCACGACGGCACCGCTGATCGCGATTGGCACCAAGAGCGACACCGGCGGAATCCCGGACGATGCAGTCGCCGCTCTCCTCGCGCTGCATCGAGTATCCGGCAACCTTGCTTATGTTGCAGTAAGTGCACGTACTGGTGACGGTCTGGATGCGCTCGGGCGCGGCATCACCGAGATCCTCGAGCGGGATCGCGCGCCACTTGCTGGGGACAATCCCGTGCTTACGCGCGAACGTCATCGCGTTGCGCTTGCGAGCGCGCGATCGGAGGTCGCTGCCTTTGTCGAGATCTGGACGGGTGCCAGTGGGCTACCGGCGACTGTGGTGGCCGTACATCTCTACAGTGCGCGGGGTCATCTCGAAGAGCTGGTGGGAGTGCTCGATGTGGAAGACGTACTCGATCGAGTGTTTAGCTCGTTCTGCGTTGGGAAGTAAGGCTAGGCCGACGCAGCGGTAAGGCTCGAGATTGCGGAGATCTCCTCGGTGCTCGCGCGTACCGTCCATGCCATTCCGCGCTCGGCGATCGCACGCTCGACCATGCGGCTGCCCAGGTAGTAGCCGGCGCGCTCGGGGAGAACATGCTGGTCGATCGTGCGAGACTCATCACTCAAGCCGCCGGATAAATAGCGCAGGCGAAGTCCGAGCCCTGCACGCTCGAGATCCGGTGCGACGGAACGTGCGAGCACGCCTTCGAGCTCACGAATGCGCGCATATTGCCGGCGCGAATATCCGTAATACTCCCACTCGGCGTGTCCTGGACTGACGACTCGCGCGACCTCGACCGCGATCCCCTCGTTGATCACATGCTCGCGCAGCGTCGCGCGGCAACCGGTGTCCCAATAGCTATAGTAGCCGTCCGCCTCGGTGATGAGCTGACGCAACGCGCTGCGGCTTGAAGGCGACGTATAGCGTACCGCGTGTGCAATTTCGTGTGCTAGCCAGAGCGGTATCAAGGCGGGGTCGAGCCCGAGGCCCTGTGTATCGGGGTTTGCCACTCCGGTGAAATGCTCGAGGCACACGAAGGCGATTCCACGGCCATCGGCGACGAGTTCGCCGGCGTTAGCGGCGCCGACGCCGACCATAAGCACCACATCGATGTCGGAATCGAGCTCGAGCAGCGCGCCGCATCGGTATTCGGTTTCTCTCGCGAGCGAAACGACATCAGTTCGTTCCAGCATGGCGCGGAGATCGTGGCGATCGGCCCGCATGACCGAGCGCGCTACGTCGTCAAAGTGCGATGTGTCGGGATCGAGGACGTAGTTGCGCCAGTATGGCTCGAGAATGCGGAGGTGGGACGTGTAGTAGCGCCGGTACGCGGCGACTGGGTCTGAGCTGTCGAGCAGTGCAAAGAAATCAGGTATCAGATTTATCAGCATTCAGACCGGGTGCGCGTGAGGATGGCGCGATATCCGTCCGGCGGACGGGGCAAGATAGTCTCGGCCTTAAAGCACAACAAGGGCGATTCGAAGTGATGGCACGGTATTTCCTTCTGCGACTATCATGAACGCGCCGGAGCCAAGCATGACCACGTTGAAACAGATCGAGCTCACCTGTCCTATTTGTCATCACTGCTTCGATTCGCAAGCGGTGCTTTCGACGAATTCGTTCGGAGGAAAGCGCACGGACTTTCACGAACGCGCTGCAGGAGCACAGCCGCTTCCCTATCTAATACATCTCTGCTCGCGGTGTGGCTACGCCGGAAGTGAAAGAGATTTCGGTGAAGAGGCGGATGTCAGCCCGATGCTTAAAGAGCACGTGTGGGATGAACTCGCGCCACGACTGAGCGAGGGTGCGCTCACCGGTTCCGAGAAGTACGAGTTCGCGGCGAAAGTCGCGCTGTGGCAGGGCGCGGAGCCGCGTCGGGTCGCGGATCTCCTGCTTCGAGCGGCGTGGTGTTGCGTGGATGAAGGGGATGTCGAGGCCGAGCGATACTTCCGTCGGCAGTCGGCGTGGATGTTCGAGCGCTCGCTCGAGGGGTACGATGGAGTCGAGCGCGACGAGCGTGCGGTGCTCACGTATCTCGTCGGGGAGCTGTGGCGCCGCATCGGCGTCACCAGCATCGCGGCCGAGTGGTTCGATCGCGTTTCCGATGAAGTGCTCGATGCCGATGCGCAGGAGTGGCTGGTCGCCGCGGCGCACCAGCAGCGCGATTGTCCTCGCGAGTGGTTCGGCTAGCCTAGCTACGCATCCGGGCGCGTGCCGAAAATCCGGTCGCCCGCGTCGCCGAGTCCGGGAAGGATGTAGCCTTGCGCGTTAAGCTCGCGATCGAGCGCTGCCGCGTAGATGTGCACGTCAGGATGTGCGGCGAGCATCCGCTGCACTCCCGCCGGTGCCGCCACCAGGCATAGAAAGCGAATTCGCGTTGCGCCGGCGCGCTTGAGCGAGGCAACCGCCGCGACAGCACTGCCACCCGTCGCAATCATGGGATCGAGCACGAAGAACTGTCGCTCGGCCGCATCTCGGGGAACGCGAAAGTAGTAGTCGACGGGCTCGAGCGTTTGATGATCGCGATAGAGGCCGATGTGTCCAACGCGAGCGGATGGCACGAGCCGGAGCACGCCATCGACCATGCCGAGGCCGGCGCGCAGGATCGGGACGAGGGTGAGCTTCTTCCCGCTCACGCGCTGCGCCGTCATGCGCTCGAGCGGCGTGTCCACCGAGACCGGCTCGAGTGGCAGATCACTCGTGGCCTCGTACGCCATGAGCATGGCGATCTCTTCGACGAGCTCCTTGAAAATCTTGGTCGGCGTGGCGCGATCGCGAAGGATCGAGAGCTTGTGCTGGACCAGGGGGTGCCCCGTCACCGACAGGTTGGCCAAAGCAGGGGTGGTCAGCATGCGGCTGAAGGTACTAACTTCGCAATCATGAAAGAATACCAGGCGGTTGTGCTGAAGCTGTCCCGCCGCGCGCACGACGACGAGGACGCGCTGACGGATCTGTTGAATGAGCGCAGTCGTGGCGGATGGGAGCCAGCACTTCTTTCGCAGGATGGTGCGCGTATGACGGTCGTCTTTCAGCGCGCGCTGCCGGCTTCTCGCAAAGAGAAGTGACGGAGCGCGCCGCGACGGCCCCGCGTCCGCGTGCCGATGCCGCGGAGCGCATCCTTCGCGCGGCGATCCGGCGTATCGTGACGTCGGGCGCGGCGGCGCTGACGATGCACGAGGTGTCCGAGGAGGCGGGGGTGAGCAAGGGGCTCATTCACTATCACTTCCACGACAAAGAGACGCTGCTCGCGCGGATGGTCGAGTGGATGACACGCAGTCTCGTTGGGCGAGAGCGCGCCGCACTCGCGGAGTCCATTCCGCGTCACGCGATCGACGATCTCTGGAAGTGGCTCGAGTCCGAGCTCGAGCGGGGGCAGATCCGCGTGTTGCTCGAGCTCGCCGAGTGGAGAGGGCCGCTCGTGCAGAGCGCGATCCGCGATTCGGCCATTGCGAGGCGCGATGCGTCGACGGCATCGATCGAGCATCTCTTCTCGCTGCTCGGGCTGCGTCCGCGGATCCCTGCACCGCTGCTTGCCGATGTGGTGGTGGCATTCATCGACGGGTTGGCGATTGCGATCGGGATCAACCGTGAGAAGAATGCGCGAGCGGCGTTCGATGTGTTCTGGCTCTCGCTGCTGAGCCTCACTGAGTAGCGGGCTGCGAGGCGGCAGCTCGACGTGAGCGCGTCCCGCTCTCTCTTCGCGCGCCTGATCGTGGCGCTGCTCGTTTTTGCGCTGGCGATCTGGATGTCGTTCGTGGTGGCGATCGTGGATTCTGGACGGCGCGATGAGGCGCAGCATGCGGATGCCATCGTGGTGCTTGGCGCCGCGCAGTACGAGGGGAAGCCGTCACCGGTGTTGAAGGCGCGCCTCGATCATGCGGCGGAGCTGTGGGCGCGAGGTTTAGCGCCGCGGATGATCGTGACCGGCGGGCGCGGTGTGGGGGACACGACGAGCGAGGCTGCGGTCGGGATGCGGTATCTCGTGCAGCGGGGAGTGCCCGCCGATTCGATCGCGATGGATGCCGAGGGGCTGACGACGAGCCAGTCTATGGAAGCGGTGCGGCGATTGCTCGGTGCGAAATCGTACCCGGCGGTGATTTTGGTGAGCGATCCTTTTCACATGCTGCGGCTGTCAATCCTCGCGCGCCGACTACACATGGTTCCGATGCTGTCACCAACGCGGACGAGCCCGATTTCCACACGAGCTGGACAGCAGCTGCGCTACGTTCTGGCCGAGTCGATCAAGGCGCCGTATGCGCTCGTGGTGGGTGCCCATTGACGCGAGCAGGGGCGACAATTCGGCTAGTTGTATAGGTCCTTCCATAGCCGATGTCACAGCTGCCCTCTTGCGCTAAAGCCAATGATACTGTCACATTGGAGCCGCGAAGTGTCACATTACGTTAACGCGTAAAACGAAAGGCTCGGGGTCAACCCACAGGCCCAATTATCGTATGTCGTTCTCAACGCGGGTAGCTACCATGCCCCACGACGTAGCTGTTCCCGAATACTCCGCCGACTCCGGCTGTTCAATCGGCGAGAATAATCGAAAGAGCCTGCAGGTCGTACTCAAGCGGCGTCACCGAGCGCTCACGTGCGGCGGAAAACATCATCACCCTCCTACCCGCAGCATGCCCTTCCCACTTTTTGGCCGCACCTCGCTTCCTGCACGTAGGGAGACGATTCGTGCGCCCCGGCAATCCGACGTCGATCACAAGAGTGCGTAGCCGTTCCATGTTGGTTCAATGCAGGACGGGAGAAATTCCCCCCACGTGTCTTCCGGAGGTTTTTGAATGCGCATGACTCGTACTGTGGCTCTCGTCGTCGGCGGGCTGGTGCTCGCGACCACGTTACGCGCGCAGGAGCAGGTGGAGACGAATACGAAAAAGGCCGCGATGCGCGAGCCGACCTTCACGAACGTCACGGATGACATGCTCAAGAACGCCCGGGCGGACGGAAAGAACTGGGCGATCTATGGTCATGACTACACGAACCAGCGTTACTCGCCGCTTGCGCAGATCACCAGCGCGAACGTCGGCTCGCTCAGAATGTCGTGGATGTACCAGACGGGCATCTCGCGCCTCGGCTCCTTCGAGAATAGCCCGACGGTCGTCGATGGCGTGATGTACGTGACTACACCGTACAACACCGCGATTGCGATCAACACTCGCACGGGCCAGCAGATCTGGCGCTACGAGCACAAGCCGAGCATCACGGCGCCGATCTACTGCTGCGGCCCGAACAACCGGGGCGTCGCAATCTCCGGCGGCACGGTGTACATGGGAACGCTCGACGCGCGGCTCGTTGCGCTGGATTCGAAGACGGGCGCCGTGAAATGGGATGTGGAAGTAGCGGATCCCGAGGCGGGCTACAGTCTGACGATCGCGCCACTGATCGTCGACAACGAAGTCATCGTCGGCACATCCGGGGCCGAGTATGGCATTCGCGGCTTCGTCCGCGCGTACAACAAGGACGACGGCAAGCCGATGTGGACGTTCTACACGTTGCCGGACAAGGGATGGGAGGGCAACTTCGCCGAGAAGACGGGTGAGGGTGAAGACCTCAAGCGCAACATCACGGCCGAGAAGGCGGCAATGGCGCAGTATGGTGATGCGTGGAAGCGCGGCGGCGGCTCGGTCTGGATGACGCCGGCGTACGACGCCACCTCGCACAACATCTTCTTTTCTGTCGGCAATCCGTCACCTGATCTCGACGGCACGGTGCGGCCGGGCGACAACCTGTACACGGAATCGATCGTCGCGATCGATGCGCGCACGGGCGAGTACAAGTGGCACTACCAGGAGGTTCCGCACGATGTGTGGGACTTCGACGCGACGAGCCCACCGGTGATCGTCAAGCTGAAGAATGGCAAGACGGCGGTAGCGGAAGCCGGCAAGACGGCGTTCGTGTACGTGCTCGATGCGGAGACCGGGAAGCTGATTCGCAAGTCGGATGAGTTCAACAAGCACGAGAACTACTTCGTGCAGCCGACAGCGGATGGTGCGCGTATGCTGCCTGGCGCGAACGGTGGATCGGAGTGGTCGCCGCCGGCGGTCAATCCGACGCTTGGCTACATGTACGTGCTCGGGCTCGAGCAGCCGATGAATTACATCACGCATTCGGCGCCGCTCGAGAAGGGCAAGCTGTGGCTCGGCTCTGCGTTCAAGGCTGTGCCGGGCGAGAAGCAGTCGGGCACGTTCACGGCGATCGACCTGAACACGGGCAAGCGCGCGTGGCAGGTGAAGACGGATCAGCCGATGATCGGTGGCGCGCTGGCGACAGCCGGTAATCTCGTCTTCACGGGCGAGGGCAATGGCCACTTCAACGCGTACGATGCTCGCACCGGCAAGACGCTGTGGACATTCAATGGTGGCGCCGGATGTAATGCACCACCGGTGAGCTACTCAGTGGATGGCAAGCAGTTCATTGCCGTTGCATGTGGTGGTAATTACCAGCTTGGATATCCGTTGGGCGATGTGGTGCTGGTGTTCGCACTCCCCGGCGGTGCGCCGGCGATGAAGAAGGGGCAATAATCGCGACGCGCCGGACGGGCTCATTGAGCTCGTCCGGCGTGTTTTGCGTGGAGGATACGGTGGGGAGTCGTAAACGTCTGTTGTTTCTCGGAACGCTGGGGCTCGGACTTTTGTTGGGGAGTGGAGTTGCGAAGGCGGGGCAGGAGCAGGGGCCGACGCAGCTCGCTGGTCGTGACTGGCGGGGGTTTGGCCCGAAGGAGAAGGACGCGTACGTCGCGGGCTTCATCGCAGGTGCGGCGGTGCGAGGTGGTTTGGCGGCGTCCAGCATCGATACGACGCCGAGTGGGGCGATCGAGGCGATGCGCATGGCGAAGCAGCTTCCGTTTCCGTATTCGGTGTCCGTTTACGCATCACAAATCGACGATTACTACTGGTGGCAAAACCATTTGGACGTTCCAATCGTCGATGTTATGGTCAGAACCGATATTCAGCTGAAATCACATTGAATCGCGCCGCTTGCGGCGCACTCCCGTTCACGCGGAGGTGGCATTAGAAACTCGGGTGATGGAAACACGTACGATGGTGTTGTTCCGATCTCTTCGAGATCAAAGGATTCGTTGGCGCTCGAGTTTTTTCGCGGTCCTTGTCTCTCGTTTTTCACTAGTCTTGGAGAAGCAAGCATGAAAAGAATTGCAATCGTCACATGTGCACTTGCGATGGCGGCGGGGACTGCCAATGCGCAGGGGCTCACGATGCAGATGAGCAATGGTTGGAGTTTCTCGTTCTCGGGTAACGTGAATGCGTTCCTCGTGTACACGGATCCGAAGTGCAACACCGGTAGTTGCGACTTCGGCGGCGGCCTGGTGCCTACTAACGAAACGGCGAAAACTTCCGCCATCCGCACGGGTCTTCTTCCCGCCTTTGCGACGTTCGAGGCAAAGGGCAAGGAAGGCGGCGTCGATCTTGGCGTCCACTTCGGTTTTGCCCCGCAGATCAACAATGCCGGCGGTGTCCATGATCAATTCGGCGCGCAGATCGACATGCGTCAGGTGTACCTGACGGCTGGTGGTACCTGGGGACAGATCCTCGCCGGTCGTGAGATCGGTTTGTATCAGCGCAACAACATCCTCAACGACATGACGCTGTTCGGCGTCGGCCCCTCAGGCGGCGGCGGTTATGGCGCGGGCGGCGGCACGACGCTCGGCCGCATCGGCTTCGGATACGTCTATCCGAACTTCGTTGCGCAGATGACGTATAGCAGCCCGGCGTCGAGCCCCGCGCAGATCTCGATCGGTTTGTTCGATCCGAGCGCGATCGGTCCGAATTCGAACGAAGCCGGCGGTTATCGCGTCACGAAGATTCCCCGTGTCGAGTCAGAATTCACGTGGACGGGCCACTTCGGCGCGACCACTGCCGAGGCGCCGAAGGGCGCTGACAAGGTGATGGTGTTTGCCAGCGGCGAATGGCAGCATGCGCAGTCGACGACGGGTGATTACGTCGAAGGCGTGCAGAGCTCGAAGGATTCGTACGGCGGCGCGGGCGGTGTGCGTGCCGACTTCAGCGGGCTGTCACTCGTCGGTTCCGGGTTCTATGGCAAGGGAATCGGCAGCGTACTGATGTTTGACTCCGGCAACGAAGTCGATAACGCTGGTGAGCTGCGCAACTCGTACGGCTTCATCGGCCAGGCCGAGTTCCAGCCCATGGGTACGAAGTGGAAGTTCGGCGCCAGCTACGGCGAGAACGACCTGAAGCAGACGTCGCAGGATAACACCGATTGCGATATCAATTGCCATTTTCTGCAGAAGAACTCGGCAATCGTCGGCTCGGTAACGTACCTGTGGACGAAGTCGCTCCGTTGGGTTGCCGAGTACACGTACACGAAGGCGACGTCGCACGATGGTGCCGAAGCGACGGCGAATCAGGGTGCGGTCGGCATGATGCTGTTCTTCTAGGCTTCACCGCTCTACCGTTGTACACGCGGGCGGTCTCCCTTCGGGGAGGCCGCCCGTGGTGCATCTACGGCAGGGTGATGTGCAGTGTCGCGACGTTGTCCGCGTAATTGCTCTCGCGGAGCACCCGGCAGAAGTTCTGCTCATCGCGCACCGGGCAGGCGTCGGTCGAATCGGGGAGGTAGGGCGGATTGACGGTGATGCGGATGACGTAGTCGCCGGGCGGCGTCGGCTGCGCGGGGTCATCGAGCACGAAGTACTGCCCGGGGAGTGTGCGCACGTAGACGTCGGTCCAGCCGGCGTGGACGCCCTGATCACCGTGCTGCGTGAGTGTTCCGCAGGCGCGGTAGACCCAACTCTTCGGATCGACGCCCGGCAGAAACGGCTCGCTGTCGTCGAGACAGAAGCCTCGTTTGCGGGCGAAGATCGGAGCGCCGAGGGCGCCGCCCTCGAGTACCGGGAGGAGCTCGTACGTCGCGTAGTGCTTGTAGTGAAAGTGATTGTGGCAGGGGGCGTACTCGAACAAGCCGTCGCTGTCGTCGAAGTTGCCGTCGTGATTCGGATCGATGTGCGCGAGGGGATCGCCGACGACCGCGTCGGCATCGCCGACGTTGGGAGTGCTCACGGAAAAGCGGAGCACGCGATGAAAGCCGGGAGTGATTCCGTATTCGATCGACGTGCACGATCCGGCTTCCACTTGATCGCTGCCGATCGTCCACGAGCTCGCGAGTCGCGCGGAGTCGACGACGAAGTTTGCGAGGCCATCGAGATCGGGGATGCCGTGATCACTGCCTGTCGAGCTGTCGGAGCTGCAGGCGGAGAGTATCGTCGCGAGAAGCAGTGGTGCGCACTGAATGAAACGAAACAGTCGCATTCGTGTGATGTGAAGGATTGACCCGAGGATAATGCCGGCGCGGACGAATGCCGAGTGTGGTCGACGATGATCATGAAGGTATTCGGGGACGGTGCCGAGTGCATGGCAAAGAAGAGCA
>PLMM01000306.1 GCA_003142495.1 Gemmatimonadota bacterium
CCCCTCCGCATGACCGCCGCCTCCCGGCCCCGCCCCGCCGAGTTCGATAACCCCGCGATCCCCGAGATCGAGACGACCGATGTGCCGATCTGTCCGCTCTGCGGGCAGGGGCACTTTCATACGTTCGCCGAGGGGTACGACTACGAGTTACAGACGTCGCGCAACAAGTGGCGCTTCGTCGAGTGCGACGCGTGCTCGCACGTCTGGCTCAATCCGCGCCCCTCGATCTCGACGCTCAGCATTATCTATCCGACCACCTACTACGCCTACAACTACGCGACGAAGATCAATCCGATCGCGGTGAAGGCGAAGGAGATGCTCGACGTCGCGAAGATGAAGGCGATCCTCGCGCATCTGAAGCGCGCGCCGCGCTCGTTTCTCGACGTCGGCTGCGGCGACGGGCGCTTTCTGAAGGTGATGGAGAAGAAGGGCGTGCCGCGCTCGCGCGACTACGGGCTGGAGCTCGACGAGGCGGTGCTCGAACCGCTCGAGAAAGCCGGCTACCAGGTGGCGTGCGAGCGCGTGGAAGAGTCGACGCTCGTGCCGGACGGCTCGCTCGATCTCGTGACGATGTTTCACGTCATCGAGCACGTAGATGATCCGGGGCCGGTGATCCGGAAGCTCGCCACGTGGATGGCGCCCGGCGGCGTGCTGGCGATCGAAACGCCGAACCTCGACGCGCTCGACCAGCGGCTCTTCCACGACAGCTACTGGGGAGGGTACCACATCCCCCGCCATTGGAATCTTTATACGGCGAAGACGCTCGCCAGGCAGTTGAAGGATGCCGGGCTCGAGCCGGTGGCGACTATGTACCAGACCGGGCACTCGTTCTGGATGTACTCGATGCACCACTGGATGCGCTTCGAGGGCAACCCGCATCCGCGCTTGGCGAAGCTTTTCGACCCGATCGGGAGCCTGGCCTTCCTGGCGGGCTTCACGCTCTGGGACAAGCTCCGCGGGCTCTTTGGCTTCCGCACGTCGGCGGTTTTGATGCTCGCGAGGAAGCCCGACCACACGTGACGGTGCGTGACGCGTCCTCGTCTTAGACGTAGACCCTTGGGGCCCAACGAGATGACGCTTCAGCTCGCCAGCGACGCCATTCCCGATGTGCTATCTGCGCCTCGTCCGGCATCGCCGCGCTTCGATCCGTACCACCCATTTCGCCGCACGCTTCTGACACCGGAGCAAGTGCGGACGCTCAGCGCGCTGCGCCCCGCGCGCGTGGTTGCGGATACGATCTGGTGCTGGCTCTGGATCATCGGCGCCTGGGCCGCAGTTGCTACGTGGACGCACTGGTGGGTGGTGACGCTCGCGATTCCCGTCATCGGCACGCGCTACTACGGGCTCTTCATCATCGGCCACGACGGACTGCATCGCCGGCTGTTCCAGAATCGGGTCCGCAACGATCTCTTCAACGACGTTCTCATTCTCGGCGCGCTCGGCGCGATCACGCGGATCAACAACCGCAATCATCTGCGTCATCATCAGCATCTCGCGACGCACGATGATCCGGACCGCCACCGCCACGCCTGCTTCAACAAGTCGGAGATCGTCGAGGTCGTCGCCTTTCTCACCGGCATCACGAGCGTGTTCACGAGTGTGAAGCACGTCTTCTTCCCGACCGCGGGCGTGAAGCATGGCGGAGCATCGGACAATATCGAAGTGCAGGGCGAGCCCGGCGCGAAGCTCGACTCGATGCCCGAGAAATACACGGCGCGCGACATGGCGATTCTGCTCGGCTGGCAAGTGGTGCTGATTGGCGCGCTTTCGTGGGCGATCGGTTGGTGGGCGTACCCGGTGCTCTGGCTGCTTCCGGTGTTCGTCTTCACGTATCTCGGCGACAACCTCCGCTCGTTCGTGGAGCACTCGCATCCCGAGGCGGACGTGAAGGCGGATGCGCATCGCCTCGTGACGCACACCAGCAATCGCCTCGAGCGTCTCTTCGTGGCGCCCATGAACATGAACTTCCACGCCGCTCATCACCTCTGGGTCGGCATCCCGTATTACAATCTGCCGCATGCCGATCGGCTAATGCGCGAGCATCCGGGATCGTCGGCGCTCGAGTGGCGGCGCAGCTACACCGCCTACCTCTGGCGGTACATGCGCGCGACACCTCTCGACGAGTGCAAAGGGGGCCAATGACAACGACCACAAAGCCGTTCACCCGCTTCGCTCCACCACTCGGCGCGATGACGCCGGAGCTCTCGGTCGTGATGCCGTGTCTCAACGAGGCGGATACGATCGCCATCGTCATCGAGAAGGCGCAGCGCGCGATCCACGAGAACGGGATCAACGCCGAGATTGTGATCGCTGACAACGGCAGCACCGATGGCTCGCAGGAGATCGCGCGGAAGCTCGGCGCGCGCGTGATCGCGGTCGATCAGCGCGGCTACGGCGCTGCGCTCATGGGCGGTATTAACGCGGCGCGCGGCAAGTACGTCATGATGGGCGACGCGGACGACAGCTACGACTGGGGAGAGATTCCGCGCTTCCTCGCCAAGCTGCGCGAGGGCTACGAGCTCGTGCAGGGATGTCGCCTCGAGACCGGCGGCGGCACCGTGAAGCCAGGCGCGATGCCCTTCCTGCATCGCTGGTGGGGCAATCCGATGTTCACTGGCATCGCGCGGTGGTGGTTCCGAGCGCCGATCCACGACGTCTACTGCGGCATGCGCGCCTTCCGCCGCGAGATGTGGATGTCGCTCGACCAGCGTTGTACCGGAATGGAGTTCGCGCTGGAAATGATGATCAAGGCGAGTCTCTTCGGAGTGAACACCACCGAGATACCCATCACGCTCCATCCGGACGGGCGAAGCGCCCATCCACCACACCTGAAGACGTTCCGGGATGGATGGCGGAGTCTCCGTTTCTTTCTGCTTTTCAGCCCGCGGTGGCTGTTTCTCGTACCGGGGATGCTGTTGATCCTGGCAGGGCT
>PLMM01000248.1 GCA_003142495.1 Gemmatimonadota bacterium
TTCGTCTTCCAGACGTTCAACCTGCTCCCGCGCGCAACCGCCCAGCAGAATGTGGAGCTGCCACTCGTGTACGCCGGTGTCGGCGCGACAGAGCGGAAGGCACGTGCAAAAGAGGCGCTGGAGCGCGTACAGCTGGGTGATCGCAGGGATCACCGTCCGAACGAACTCTCCGGCGGGCAGCGGCAGCGCGTCGCAATCGCGCGCGCGCTCGTGAATCGCCCGGCGATCCTGCTCGCCGACGAGCCAACGGGAAATCTCGACTCGACGACGTCGGAAGAGATCATGCGCGTGTTCGAGGGCCTTGCATCGTCCGGACAGACGGTGATCATGGTGACGCACGAGCCGGATATCGCGGCGCATGCACGTCGAGTGGTGGTGCTGCTCGATGGCCGCATCTCCTCCGACGACACGCGCGAGACGTTTCTCGCGACGCTCAACGCGCGGACCTAGCGCATGTCCCTTCTCGACGCCATTCGNNATCGGCGTGATGTTCCTGATCGCGGTGGTGTCGATCGTGAACGGGATGTCGAAGTACATGGAAGAGGACTTCGCTGCGAAGTTCCTCGGCGTGAACACGTTCACTCTGCGCCGCTTCCCCGACTTCAACATGGGAAACGTCACCGACGCGATGTGGAAGGATTGGCAGCGCCGCCCCCTGATCACCGTCGAGGACGCGGAGGCCGTGCGCGATGCGCTGCCGGCGGAGACGCACTGGGCGATCCAGGACATGACGTGGGGCAATCCCGCGACGTCGTATCGCAACGGCGGGCCGCAGTCGCTCGTCGCCGCGGTATCGGCGGATTACTTCGTGATCAAGAATCTCGACGTCGAGCGTGGGCGCGTGTTCACCGAGCAGGAGGAGCAGGTGGGTGCGCCAGTCGTGGTGATCGGTAGGGAGACGGCGGACACGTACTTCCCGAACATCGATCCGCTGGGGCGAGAGATCAAGCTCGATGGACTGCCCTTCCGCGTCATCGGCGTGCTCGAGAAACAAGGGAGCACCTTCGGTATCTCGCTCGATCGCCAGGTGATCGGTCCGTTTCACTCGGCGCTCAAGCGCGTCACCAAGTCGCGGCGCGGCCTGTACGGCGTGCTCGTGCAGGGGAACACGGCCGACATCAACCTGGATGCGCAGGAGGCCGCGCGCGAGGTGATGCGGCGCCGGCACCATCTGCATCCGTCCGAGCCCGATGACTTCGTGATGGAGACATCCGAGTCTGCGCTCAGCGGCTGGCAGAGCATCAAGCAGGCACTCGTGATCGGCGGCATCGTGCTCCCGGCGATCGGTCTCGTCGTGGGCGCGATCGTGATCATGAACATCATGCTCGTCGCCGTCGCCGATCGCACGCGCGAGATCGGCATCCGCAAGGCGCTCGGCGCCAAGCGGCGCGACATCATGTCGCAGTTTCTCGTCGAATCCGCGACGCTGAGCTTCTTCGGCGCGATCCTCGGCATCATTCTCGGCTTCGGACTCTCGGCGCTGATCAAGTACGTATCTCCGCTGCCATCGAGCGTGGCGCTGTGGTCTGTCGTCGTGTCGGTGGTTGTGGGCGCGGGGGTCGGCATCATCGCGGGGATCTACCCCGCGAGCCGAGCGTCGAAGCTCGATCCAATTCTCGCGCTCAGGAGCGAATGATGAGGCTCGCGAGCAAAATCCACGCGCTAGGCGAGGGCGTCCTCATCGCGCTGGATGCGATCCGGACGAACAAGGCGCGGGCGGGGTTGACCATTCTCGGCATCGCTGTTGGCGTCTTCGTCGTGACGGCGATGGCGGCGGGCGTGCACGGCATCAACTCGGGCGTCGAGAAGTCGCTCGAGGCCGCGGGCCCGACAACATTCTACGTCACGCGCTGGCCGATGGGAGTCAATAACTGCAACGGATCGGCCGACAGCTGCCCGTGGAGACATCACGCACCGCTGTCGATCAACGAGGCGACGAGCATCGCGCAACTGCCGTCGATTCACGGCGTGATCGCGCACCTCGGTGACAATGCGCAGGTGAAGTACCATGATCGCAACCTGGCGTCGGTCAACATCGATGCGTATACCGCCGGCTGGACCGACGTCGACGGCGGCGATATCTCGCCGGGGCGCAGCTTCACGGAGAACGAGAACACGAACGCCGCGCAGGTCATCATCATCAACGACAAGATGCGGGACGCGCTGTTCGACGAAGGCGATGCGCTCGGCAAGGTTGTCGCGGTCAACGGCAAGCCGTTCTCCGTCATCGGCATCTATCATCCGCTCGCCAACTTCTTCAGCAACGAAGACAAGCCGGGCGCGAAGATTCCGTTCGAGACCGGACGTCGCAAGCTGCTGTTCGGCATTCGGTGGCTCGATCTGACGGTCAAGCCGAAGGATGGCGTGTCTCAGGACGTCGCGATGGACGAGGTGACGGCATCGCTGCGGACGCATCGCCGCCTGCGTCCGGCAACCGAGAATACGTTCTTTCTGTACGGGCAGGACAAGGTCATGGAGCTCTACAACAGCACCGTGCAGGTGTTCTTCGTGGTGGTGCTCGCGCTCTCGGCGATTGGACTCCTGGTCGGCGGCGTCGGCGTGATCGCGATCATGATGATCTCGGTCACCGAGCGCACGCGCGAGATCGGCGTTCGCAAAGCGATCGGCGCCACGCGCATGCAGATCCTCACGCAATTCTTCATCGAGGCGCTGCTGCTCTCGGCGATCGGTTGCGGAATCGGGCTCGTCATTGGCCTCCTGATCGGCGGACTCATCAACCGCTTTGTCCTGATCTCGCTCTCGGGCGTGATCGCGCCGATTCCGTGGCTGCAATCGGTCGCGATCGCGGTGATCTTCGCGACGGTGGTGACGCTCTTCTTCGGAACGTATCCAGCGTACCGCGCCTCGCGGCTCGATCCGATCGAGGCGCTGCGCTATGAGTGACCGGCGCGCGGCGATCGTCTGCCGCGACATCACCAAGATCTACCGCATGGGAAGCGTCGAAGTCCCCGCGCTGCGCGGCGTCTCGTTCGAGATCGGGCGGGGCGAATACGTCGCGATCATGGGTCCGTCGGGCTCGGGCAAGTCGACCATCATGAATCTCATCGGCTGCCTCGACCGGCCGACCAGCGGCGCGTACATTCTCGACGGGACGCCGGTCGGCGAGCTCGACGACAACGCGCTCGCCGCAATTCGCCTGAAGAAACTCGGCTTCGTCTTTCAAGGCTTCAACTTGCTCGCGCGCACCGACGCGCTGCGCAACGTCGCCCTGCCCCTGTTCTATGCCGGAGTTCCCGCGCGCGAGCGCGACGCCGCCGCGTTGAAACAACTCACCGAGGTCGGCCTCGGCGACCGCGCTCGCCACAAACCGAACGAGCTTTCCGGCGGGCAGCAGCAGCGTGTCGCCATCGCCCGGGCGCTGGTNNGACGAACCGACCGGTAACCTCGACTCTCAGACGAGCGAGGAGATCATGGCGCTCTTCGGCCAGTTGAACGAGTCCGGACGTACGATTATCATGGTGACGCACGACGCCGACCTCGCCCGGCACGCCCGCCGGATCATCCGCCTCAAGGACGGGCTGATCGTCTCCGACGAGCGCTCCGGAACGGCGGGGAGTCCTTCGGCGGCCTCCTAGGGGTTTCTGAGGCTCTTCTCAGCCAGCGAGGCGAATATTAGACTTCGGGGAAAAATGAGTACCCCGCGCGACCTTTGACGTTTTGCCGAGTAGGACGCGCTTCAGAGAACCCGTCATAAGGAACAGCATGAAGAACCGAATTCTTTCAACCTCTATCGTCGCGCTCGTGGGGGCGATCATCGGCAGCTTCGCGATGATGCTCTACGCGAG
>PLMM01000091.1 GCA_003142495.1 Gemmatimonadota bacterium
CCGCTCCAAAGCCCGCTCCAAAGGCTGCTCCGAAGCCCGCCAGCAAGTCCGTGAAGACGGCGCGGAAAAAGGCGAGCAAGCCCGCGAGCGCTGCATCGCGCTCGAAGTCCAAGCCCGCCGCCAAGAAAAAGAAGTAAGCAGAGCCGCGCGTCGCGGGGGTCACCCGCGACGCGATGCGAGCCACTCCAGAAAGTCGTGCACCGCCGCCGGGTCTCGCAGTCTGACCTCGGCGGCACTTTCGTCTGCGCCACTCTCGTCGATGCGAATCGTCACCGCGTGCGGCGATCGCGCGCGCAGCGAGCGAAACGCATCTTCGTCCGTGCGATCGTCGCCGGCAAAGACGATCGAGGCGCCGTCCTCGAAGGCGTGCAGCTGCTCCCCCATCGTCACCACCGCCGTCCCCTTGTCGACGTGCGCGACGGGCCGCACCTCCACGACTTCCTTCCCGTCGGTCATGCGCAGCCGGAGCCCGAGCGCCACACGCTCGACCTCCGCGCGCAGCGGAGGAACCGCATCACGCGCGGCGAGTCGATAGTGCACGCTCAGCGTCCACCGCTTGTTCTCGAGTCGCGCGCCGGTCACCGCTCCGACGATCGGCTCGAGCTCGCGCGCGGCCTGCGCGATCGCGGCCGACTGGTCAGCGAGATCGGGGTCCGTCTCGAGCTCGCCCGCGGGCGTCACGATCTCGAAGCCGTGATTGCCGACGGTCCACACGCCTTCCACGCCAACGAGTGCGCGCGCGTCGCGCGCCGTGCGCCCCGACACGAGCACCACCTCCACGCCCGGCGTCGCCACGAGCCGCTCGAGTATCGTGCGCGTGGCCGGCGCAACGGCGGCGTCTTCCGGCCGAGAGGCGATCGGTGCGAGCGTCCCGTCGACGTCGAGCATCACGATGAGTGGCGTACCGGCGAGCCGTGCCTGGATCTCTGGCGTGATCGCCGCGGGCGCAGCGCTCATGCGACGCCACTCTCCGGCTCGCGCTCCGCGATGATGTCCTGCGCCCTCGTGAGCACCGCCGCGAGCCAGTCGAAAATCGTGCGCTCGTGCAGCTGTCGACGCATGCGATGCATGCGCACGCGGCGCTCGCCCTCGCTCATGTGCAGCGCGCGACGAATCCCCTCGACGAAACCGTCGAGGTTGAACGGATTGATGAGCACCGCGCCATCGATCTCCTCCGATGCGCCGGCGAAGCGGCTCAGCACCAGCACGCCACGCTCCTCCGTCTGGCATGCGATGAACTCCTTGGCCACGAGATTCATCCCGTCCTGCAGCGATGAGATCAGGCAAAGATCCGCCGCGCGATAGGCGCCCGCGAGCATGTCGGCGCTCACGTTCTCGTGGATGAGCACGATCGGATGCCACGTCGCCGTCTTGAAGCGCTCGTTGATCTCGATGACCGTCGCGAGCATCTCCTCCTCGAGCGCCCGATACGCGGGGAGCTCCGAGCGCGAGGGCGTGGCCACCAGCAGGAAGGTGAATGTCTCACGCATCTCCGGATGCCGCTCCCACAGCTCGCACAGCGCGCGCAGCCGTTCGGGAATGCCCTTCGTGTAGTCGACGCGATCGACGCCGAGCCCGAGGCGCTGCCCGTTGCTCGCGTAGCGCTTGCGGAGGCGATCGACGAGTGCCGTGCTTTCCGGCGTGCTCGCGAGCTGCTCGTAGCGCTCGACGTCGATGCTGATCGGAAAGATTCCGACATCGATGCGCCGGCCATCATAGTGCACCGCCAGCGTGTCGGCGTCGATCTCCGCCTCGGGCACCAGCTCGGCGACGCAGCCCAGGAAGTTCAGCGCGTAACGCTCAGTGTGGAACTCGACGAGGTCGTTGCCGAGGAGGCCGCGCAGGAGCGCTTCGTCGACGCCGGTGGGGAGGAGGCGAAGAATGTCGGCGGGGGGAAAGGGGATGTGCCAGAACTGGTGAATCAGCGCGGGCCCCGAGAGCTCGCGGAGCATCTCCGCCGCGAGCGCGAAGTGGTAGTCCTGGATCCAAACGATCGGCTTCTGCGGCGACCTGCGGACTTCGTCTGCGACTGCACGCGCGAACTTCGCGTTCACTTCCTGATACATGTTCCAGTAGTCGGTACGATACTCGAAGTGTTGCACAAGCATGTGGCAGAGCGGCCAGAGCGAGCGATTGGAGAAGCCCATGTAGTAGCCATCCACTTCCGCATCGGTGAGGAACACGCGCCTGAGCGTGAAGCCATCCTCGCCGGGCGGCACACGCAGCCGCCCCTCGTGATCCGCCGTCTCGGCATCTGCGGAGCCCGAGCCCCACGCGACCCACACACCATCGGTGGCCTGCATGGTGGGATCGAGTGCGGTGACGAGGCCGCCGGGCGGACGGCGCACGTCTATTCCCATCTCGCCGTGCCGATGTTCGTACGGCTCGCGGTTGGAGAGGAGAATCAGCGTACGATTTGAAAACGAGCGAATGTCTGGCATATCCGGCCTGAGGCGCAGGAGACGTGCCGGTTGCCCGAGTGTCGGGCTGGCGGCCGTCACCGCACACGATAGCTTTGGGCTTCTTCTCCCCCCCTCGCATGCGCGACTACAATATGTACAACTTCCAGCGCGTCGCACTCCCCTCCGGCATCCCGGCTTCGATGCCTGGAGAGATTGTCGCACCAAGACCGGCGCCGGGGAAGGCGGGACCGAAGATCGTGCGCGAGCGTTCGAGCTGAACTGTGCGTGAGGTCGTCGCGCGAGCGCCAGTACGGGTGGATTTCGGTGGCGGGTGGACGGACGTTCCGCCGTACACGGTCGAGCAGGGCGGATGCGTGTGCAATCTCGCGATCGCGTCGTACGCGAGAGCGATCCTCCGGGCGATCCCTCGCGGCATCGAGCTCGATTCCGGAGGAGACGATTCCCTCGGTGCCGCCGCTCTCCGCGTCGCGAAGCTCGAGGGCGTGCATCTCGAGCAAACGAGCGACTTCCCGCGCGGCGCGGGGCTCGGCGGGTCGTCCGCGGCGGGCGTCGCGGTGGCGGCGGCCATCGCCGCGTGGCGCGATGAGCGCGTGAGCAAGAGCGCGCTTGCGGAGCGGAGCCGCGCACTCGAGGTGAACGAGCTCGGCATCGCGGGCGGCTTTCAGGATCACTACGCGGCTGCGTACGGCGGCGCGCTCGCGCTCACCTTCGGCGCGAACACGACGGCCACGAAGATTCCGCTCTCCGATTCGCTCGTCGAGCGGCTCGAGCGCCAGTGCATCATCGCCTACACGGGCGAGTCGCGCCTCTCCGGCGCGACCATCACCGCGGTGCTCGACGGCTATCGCGATCGCGTGCCCCGCGTCGTGTCTGCACTCGCGAAGATGCGCGCGCTCGCCGTGCAGATGATCGACGCACTCACCCGCGAAGACGTCGACACGCTCGGCGTGCTGATCGGCGAGCACTGGGTGGAGCAGCGGTCGCTCCACGAGAAGATCACGACGCCGCCCATCGACGCGCTGCTCGATGCCGCACACGCGCACGGCGCGCTGGGCGCGAAGGCGCTCGGCGCCTCGGGCGGCGGATCCGTTGTGATCATCTCGCCAGTGGAGCGCGCGGACGAGGTGCGCGCGCACGTTTCCGCGCTCGCCCGCCTTTTGCCCTTCGTAGTAGATCGAGTTGGCGCACATGTCACGATTCGCGAGCGAGAAGAGAGCACCGCATGGCAGAGCTGACCACCGAACAGTACGACCGCCTCGAGCGCGCGGTGATCGACAAGAAGCGCATCGTGATCTATCGGCGCGGCACTGAGTACATCGTCATCCCCAACCGGCTGCATCTCGTTGGCGGGCGCGAGCGCATCGAGGCGGTGCATCCGACCACGGGCGATCGCATGACCATCTTTCTCGACGAGATCGACTCGCTGCAGGTGATCAACTAGATGGCCGGCGTCACCAACTGCCTGCTCGCGGTCTACGCCGACGAGTCGTGCCTCGGCAACGGGCGCGAGGGCTCGAATCCGGGCGGCGCGGGCGGGCTGATCGAGCTCGCGCATCCGAAGAGCGGCGAGCTCGTGCGACGCGACTTCTGGCTTTCGGAGAAGGCGACGACGAACAACCGCATGGCGCTACGCAGCGGGATCGAGGCGCTCGACATCGCGTCGACGAAGAAGTGGAATTGCGTCGTCGTGTTCACCACCGATTCGCGCTACCTCGTCGACGGCATGACGTCGTGGGTGCACGACTGGGCGCGGCGCGGCTGGAAGCGAAAGGGCGGCGAGATCGGGAATCTCGAGCTCTGGCAGGAGCTCGTGGATGTCGCCGCCAACCATCGCGTGGAGTGGCGCTGGGTAAAGGGGCACAACGGGCACCCACAGAACGAGTACGCGAACATGCTCGCCACGCGCGCCGCGGCGGGGCAGGATGAGTCGGACGGGGCGGTCGAATCGGGTTTTGAGGCGTGGATGGCGAGCGAGCGCGAAAAGGGGCGGATGAAGCTCGACCCGTCGCCGCTCCCCGAGATGCGGTCGTTTCGGGAGGCGCGATCGTTACCGCGTGGCGAGACGGATAGTCTGTTCTAGGCTATCATTCTCTTTCGGAAAGGTCTCATGTTCAAGCCCGTACTATTGATCTGCGCCGGACTGGTGATCGGCTACTTCGCCGGCTTCAGCGATGCGCAGGATCACACGGAAAATCTCGGTGCCCGCATCATTCATCGTGTTGGCGGCGACAACAGGGAACGCGTGTCCACGGACGTCGACAAGCAGATGGAGCAAGTCGGTAAGCCGTGACGGATCGTCGCTGACTACTTCAGCTCAGGCTCTCGTTTGATGGTTCGCGCCAGACCGATCACGCTCAGCGTTCTGATCCCCTGCTACAACGAAGCCGCCACCATCGACCGCACGCTCGATGCGGTGCTGGCGCTCGGCGATCGGATTCTCTCCGACGGAATACAGCTGCAGATCGTCGCGGTCGATGACGCATCGAAGGACGCCACCTTCGAGCGGCTCACCGAGCGCGCCGCTACGACGAACGGGCGCATGCTCGTCGCGCGGCACCCAGAAAATCGCGGCAAGGGCTCGGCGATCCAGACCGCGCGCGATCACGCCACGGGCGACATCGCGATCATCCAGGATGCCGATCTCGAGTATGACCCCGGCGACATCCCAGCGGTGATCAAGCCGATTCTCGAGGGCCACGCAGACGCCGTGGTCGGGACGCGCTTCGGCTCCGGCTCGCATCGCGTGCTCTACTTCTGGCATCGCATGGGCAACGGCGGGCTTACGCTCATGTCGAACATGTTCACGAATCTGAACCTCACCGACATGGAAGTGGGGTACAAGGCGTTCACCGGACGCACGCTCAAGGCGATGCACCTCACGAATCCGCGCTTCGGCATCGAGCCCGAGATCATCGCTCGGCTCGCGCAGATGGGCGCGCGGGTGTACGAGGTGCCCATCAGCTATCATGGACGCACCTACGAAGAGGGGAAGAAGATCACGTGGAAGGATGGTGTCGCCGCATTCTTTCATATTCTTAGCGCACGGCTCTCGTCGTCCAAGCAGCAGCAGCTTCCGCCCGAGTGAGATAGCACATGGATGATCTCGATCGCCTCGTTCGACGGCTCGTGCAGAACGTTCGGAACAGCTATCCGCAGTATCTGAGTCAGCCGGTGGATGTGTCGGAGCTCTACCAGACGCTCATTCCGTATCGGCACAATCGCACCGAGCTCGAGATCGAGACGAACCAGGATTACGAGGCGGCGCTCTGCCAGCTGCTCTCGGGTGAGCGCGGCTACGCGACCGGCGACTCCGCGATGCAGGACGCAATGCGGAAGGAGCTTTCGAGTCCGAATCCGAACACGGCCGTGTTCCGCGACTTTGCCGCCGCGCGCGTGACGCTCACCGCCGAGGCGGTGCGCCACTTCGCCGATTCGCCCACGAGCATCCAGCGCGGCGCCCCGAGCTCGACGCCGCGCGCGTCCTCGGCTGCATCGAGCGCCAGTACCGCTGCCGGCGCGTGCCGGTACTGCGGCGGAACTCTCCCGGACGGGCGACGCGTGCTCTTTTGCCCGAGCTGCGGGCAGAATCTCATGGTGCAGCGCTGTCCCGCGTGTGGAACGGAGCTCGAGATCCACTGGAAGTACTGCATCACATGCGGCCGCGGAGTCGCGGCCACGTGACGCGCGCAGCGCGGCGAGGCTGAGTCGTGCCCCACACTCTCGCAGTCATCGCGGGCGATGGGATCGGCCCGGAAGTCGTCGGCGAAGCGCTCAAGGTGCTCGACGCGGTCGAGGCGGTGCACCATCCCGGCGTCGCTGTGGAGCAGCTGCCGTGGGGCGCCGAGCACTACCTGAAAACGGGGATCACGATTCCGCCCGAGGAGATGCAGCGCCTCGGCCGCGACGTGAGCGCGATCCTCGTTGGCGCGCTCGGCGACTCGCGCGTGCCCGACAACGTGCACGCGCGCGACATCCTCCTCGGGATGCGCTTCCAGCTCGATCTCTACGTGAACGAGCGCCCCGCGCGGCTGTTCGACGATCGGCTCACGCCGCTCAAGGGGAAGACCGTTCGCGATTTCGATCTCGTCGTCTTCCGCGAGAACACGGAAGGGTTGTACGTGAGCGTCGGCGGCGCGTTCAAGGTCGGGACGCCGGACGAGATCACGATCGCCGAGGAGCTCAACACGCGCAAGGGTGTGGAGCGGATCATCCGCCACGCCTTCGCATGGGCGCGCGAGCACGGGAAGACGCGCGTCACGATGGCCGACAAGGCGAATGCGATCGCGGCGCATGGGCTCTGGCGCCGCGTGTTCGAGGAGGTCGGTGCGGAGTACACAGACATCAAGCGCGACACGCGCTACATCGACGCGATGGCGATGGACCTCGTGCGCACGCCGGAAGCGTTCCAGGTGATCGTCACGGGCAATCTCTTCGGCGACATCCTTTCCGATCTCGCATCGATTCTCGTGGGCGGGCTGGGGATCGCGCCGAGCGCGAATCGGAATCCGGGGCGCGTGACGATGTACGAGCCGGTGCACGGGAGCGCGCCGCCGCTGGTCGGGAAGGACGTCGCGAATCCGATGGCCGCGATTCTATCGCTCGCGATGATGCTCGAGGGTGTCGGTGAGCATGCATCGGCGGCGGCCGTCGAGCGCGCGGTTCGCGCCGCGATTACCGCTGGCGTCGGCACGCCTGACATCGGTGGCACGCTCGGGACGCGCGCCGTGGGCGACTGGATCGCCAACCACGTGCGCAAGGGCTGAGTCCTGGCAGTTCCCCCCATGGCGGGAGGTGGTCATCTTTCGAGACTCACCACCGTTCGGGGACTCCAGTGGGCACTCAGGGCAGCAACCGCGACGTCGTCTTCCTTTCCGGCGTGCGGACGCCATTTGGCACCTTCGGCGGCGCACTGAAAGACTTCAGCGCCATCGATCTCGGCGTCTTCGCGAGCAAGGCCGCGATGGTTGCCGCGCACGTCGGGCCGACGGAGATCCAGCATGCGATCTTCGGCAACGTGATGCAGACGACGTCCGACACGATCTATTACGCGCGCCACGTCGCGCTCCGATCGGGAGTGCCACAGGAGGTGCCCGCGCTCACCGTGAATCGTCTGTGCGGCTCCGGATTCCAGGCGGTGGTGAGCGGCGCACAGGAGATCCTGCTCGATGAAGCGGAGATCTGCCTCGTGGGCGGTGGCGAGTCGATGTCGCAGGCGCCGCACATCGCGCGCGGCATGCGCTGGGGACTCTCGCTCGGCAAGAGCCCGATTCTCGAGGACTCGCTGTGGGAAGGATTGAAGGATCCGTACGCCGGCTGCGCGATGGG
>PLMM01000303.1 GCA_003142495.1 Gemmatimonadota bacterium
CGATTCGGCTGGACATTGCAACGACATCAGTACAACGGGTACGAACATGCGGGCCCGTAATGAGTTGCGTTATTCACGTCGGCTCGTTGCCGGCGTGTCGAACCGTTCCCGATCGGTGCACGAAACTCTGCGGCACGCCGCGTCCCGCGCCGATCCAGGCGCGTGACAGGGATCACATGATTCAATTTACGACAGAGTGCCGCAACCCCCTGAAAGCTACTTTGCCACTCTATGGCGCTAATGCACCAACTGGCGCCGCTTCCAGTGATGGTGGAGGCCCGCTACGTGATAGTAGCGTAAATTCCCACTAAGAACGGACATCGGTTCAGGGGCAGTCGGGAGCCGATGTTGCTCCGTGCGCGAGCGCCAAATCGCGCTCCGCTTTGCACGCAGCGCGGTTCTGCGAAAGCGCCTCGCTGATCTCGCGCTTGAGCGAACGAATCTGCGACACATCCGCGTACTTTTTCGCGAGAGGCGTGATCTTGTCCTGCGCGTTGCCGAAGCGCACGACCGCGCCGTCGTACTGACCCTCGTTCATCCGCTGCTTGCCGACGTTCAGGTCTTCGCGGATGGGTGCGAGCATGTCATCGACCTGATCGGATGACAGCGTGGCCTTCGGCGGATCGGATGCGGCGGGCTTCGCGGGGGTGCTGTCGGCCGCCGGCGTGACAGCGGCAGGCGGCGTCGAATCGTGCGGAACGGTGGCGGACGTGCTGTCCTTCTTCGTGCTGTCCGTCGCAGGCACCACCGGCGGCGTCGTCGTCGGCGCGGGTGCAGTCGTGGCGGCCACGGTCACCGGCACCTTCTGCGAGTTCCAGTAGTACCAGCCGCCGCCGCCTACGAGCAGCAGCGCGACGAGAATGCCGAGGATGAGTCCCACGGGGGATCCCGACTTCTCGATCTCGGGGAGCGGGAGCTCTTCGTTCGAGCGATCGCGCCGCCCAGCGCCGCCGCCGCCGAGCGGACGCACTTCGGTTCTGGCGGCGTGATTGAAGGGCTGGAGCTCGACCGTGCCCGTGCTCGTGAGCGCGGACTCGGGCATCGTCGCGACAGCGGTGACGAGCTCGCGCCCGAACTGGCTCACGTGCTGATATCTGTCGGCCGGATGATTCGCGAGCGCCTTGTCCATCACCGTCTGCAGCTCCGCCGGCCATACCACATCGTTCCGAATCTCGGCCAGCGTGCGCGGCTTCTCGGTGAGGCGCATGATGAGCGCCTCGCGCGAGACGACGCTCGGGAATGGCAGCTGTCCCGTGAGCATGTTGAAGGTGACGAGGCCGAGCGAGTAGATGTCGGTGCGCGAGTCGAGCTGGTCGCCGCCGAGTTGCTCGGGGGACATGTACTCGGGCGTGCCGATCGCGAGCCCGGTTTTGGTGACCTTCTGATCGTCGGCCTCCATCGCCTTCGCAATGCCGAAGTCGACGACCTTCGCGACATCCTCGCCCGCGCGGCCGCGCGCGATCATGATGTTGTCGGGCTTGAGATCCCTATGAATGATGCCCATGTCGTGCGCCGCTTCGAGAGCGGAGGCGACCTGCTGCCCGATGTCCGCCGCGCGCGCAGCGGTGAGGGCGCCGTGGCGCTCGATGATCTTCGTGAGCGGCTCGCCGTCGACGAACTCCATCGCGAGATAGATGAGCCCCTCGGGCGTCTCACCGAAATCGTAGATGGCGGCGACGTTCGGATGCTGGATCTGGCTCGCGTTGGATGCTTCGCGATTGAAGCGCGAGATGGCGTCGGGGTCGTGCACCATTCCCTGGTGCAGGACTTTCACGGCGCTCTTCCGCTTCATCTTCACGTGCTCGGCGAGATACACCTGCCCCATCCCGCCCTCGCCAATGCGGCGAATGACGTGATAGCGATCGGCGAGAATGGAGCCCACGAGATCGCTTCCCGGTGGAGCACGAAGCGTGGAGCCGTCGCGCGGGCAAAAGCGCTGGTCCATGTCGTACGTGCTGCCGCACTGCGGGCAAGTCTTTTGGGGAGCGGTGGTGGACAACGGATCGCGGGGTAAAGGACGGCGTGCCAGCGCGGGACTCCCGGGAGGGAGCCCAGCACAAGATAAGACGAAACGTGATAGTGCGGTGCAACAGGGGCGGGAAGAGGGAGGGCCGGGGGCGTGATGGTGGGGGGTAGCGGCGGGATGCCTGGGGAGAGCCGCTCCGGGCTCGGTCGAGTCAACCTTCACATTCCGGATGGACCGCTCGTCTCGAACAGTTTGACCTACTCCGTAGACGTCGTGCCAACCAGCGGCGCGACGATCGCGGAGAACAGCTTCATCATCACGGTGCTCGACACGGTCACTCACTAGGGCGATCACATCCAACCGATCGATGGCGCCGTGCGCCATCCTTCTGGTGTTTCCGTGCGCAAGCGTGGGCGACAGCGTTCGTTCCGCTTGAGGAAGCTCAAGCAGAACCTTAGGTTACGTGTTCTGGCGCGGTAGCCAAGTGGTAAGGCAGCGGTCTGCAAAACCGCTATTCGCCGGTTCGATTCCGGCTCGCGCCTCTGTGGGAGAACGACTTAGCCGATCTTGTTTTTCCCGCCTACGCGAAGTGGGTCGAAAGTGGGGAGAAGGCCGGAACGGGCCCAAAAGCACGTCGCGGGACTTGTCGCGGGAGTCGCAGTGAGGTGTTGTGGCTTTTCGAGTGACACAGGCAGCTAGCGGCCGTCACACCTCCCCGATGCGGCACTGCCGCAAGCGGTTCGTGAATGCCGCTAGTCCTCGAGTTCTGGAAGCGTCTTCAGAACCTCCGATGCTCGCGGTCGCTCGCGAATGGAGTCGTCCTTTCGAATCGTGCCATCACGGAACACGATGATGCGCTTGGCGAACTGCGCGATGTCCGGCTCGTGCGTCACCATCACGATCGTGAGTCCCTGATCGTTGAGGTTCTGTAGCACCTCCATGATCTCGATCGACGTGCGGCTATCGAGATTGCCCGTCGGCTCGTCCGCGAACAGAATGGATGGGTGGTTCACGAGTGCGCGGGCAATCGCGACGCGTTGCTGTTGTCCGCCCGACATCTGCGATGGAAAGTGGTTCGCGCGATCGGCGAGCCCGACGAGGGTCAAAGCGTCGAGCGAGCGCTTCACTCGCTCCGCAGCGTCGATTTTCGAGTAGAGCGTCGGCAATGCGGTATTCTCGAGCGCCGTGGTGCGCGCGAGCAGATTGAATCCCTGGAAGACAAATCCAAGTTTGCGATTGCGGATCCCCGCGAGGGTTTTCTTGTCCAGTCCGGAGACGTCCACGCCTTCCAACAGGTATCGTCCGGCCGAAGGCCGGTCCAGGCAACCGAGGATGTTCATGAGCGTCGACTTGCCGCTTCCACTTGCGCCCATGACCGCAACGAATCCCCCCCGCTCGACCTGGACGCTCACGCCACGCAGGGCGTGCACACGCGTCTCCCCCATCGTGTAGTACTTGTGAACGTCTTCGACGCTCAGGACCGCGCCGGTCATCACGCCATCGTCGTTGACCACCGGCCCGTAACCTGGCTACCGGCGTACTGCATTGCCTGATGGGCCCGAGGTCGTTGGCGAGAGTGAGCCCGTCACCACCTCGTCGCCAGCGCCGAGCGCGCCTCGGAGCACACGGGTGATTTCCGTGTACGCGTGATCGGTGAGACCGATCGCGACCTGCACAGGCACGATGGTCTTATCCGCCTGAAGCTTCCACACTACAACGCTCTCGGCGCGTCCCAGTCGAGGAGCTGCGACCGTCGCTACTGACGCCATCGGCGCAGATGGCGCTCGATCACGTTCGTTCGCTTCGATTTGTTGATCGACGTCAATCCCATACTTCGCGTAGAGTGCGTGCAACGCTTCTGCGGTGACGGGGGGACTATAGCGCAAGGCGCCATTCGGAATCTTGAGGACGCCGTGCACCGTGGCCACCGGCACGGTCACATAGGCGGTCATTCCAGGAAAGATCTTGAGCTCAGGGTTGTTGAAGTCGATAATGGCATCGTACGTCACCACGTTCTGCACTGTGGTCGCATTCATTCGAATCTGGCTCACCGTGCCCGTGAATGTCTCCTTCGGAAATGCATCGACCTTGAAAGTCACCTGCGCGCCGACCTTGATCCGGCTAACGTCCGACTCGTCTGCCTTCGCGTAGAGCTGCATCCGCGTGAGGTCCTGCGCAATCGTGAAAATCGTGGGCGCTTGCAGCGACGCCGCCACGGTCTGTCCCACATCGACATTTCGCGCGACGACGATCCCGTCGATTGGAGAGCGGATGACGGTGTGATCGACGTTCGTTCGCGCGATCGCGACCGCCGCATCCTTTTGTTTGATCTGCGCCCTGGCCTGCACGACATTTGCGACGGCGCCCGCCACTGAGGCGGCGGCGGCGTCGTAGTTGGATCGTGCCATCTCCAGCTCCTGCTGCGTTGCCAGGTGTTCGTCAGAGAGTGTCGCGACGCGCTCGTACTCGCCTTTGGTTTGTATCGCAACCGCCTTCGTCCGGTCGACGTTTGCCTCCGCTGCCGTGAGATTTGCTTGCGCACTTTCCAGATCCGCGACCGCCTGTTGAAGCGCGCCTTGCAGCAACGATGGCTCGATGAGAGCGACGATATCGCCCCTCTTCACGCGGGAATTGAAGTCGACGTTGAGCTTGGAGATCGTACCGGACACCTGCGAGCCGACCTGCACGGTGCGCACGGCATTTACGGACGCGGTCACGTCCACCACGTCCCGGATATCGCCCCGCTCCACCTTGGCTCCGAAATACTCGACGGGATCACTACGGCGCAACTCAAAGGCGGCAACTCCGCCGATGACGATTGCGAGGCACGCGACAATCAGCCAGTGCGTCCGCTTCAACTGCACGTCAATGCTCGCTCTCGAGTGGATACCTGATAGCAGGCCGTCATTCGTACCGGAGCGACTCGATAGGGTCGAGCAGAGATGCCTTTCGCGCAGGGTAATAACCGAAGAAAATCCCGACAGCCGCTGAGAACAGCGTCGCGAGCATGATCGCCTCCAGCGACAGTTGCATGGGCCAGCCGAGTGTGCGGCCAACGACGATCGATGCGACGATCCCGAGGAGCACGCCTGCAGCGCCCCCGACGAGACTGAGCATGACCGACTCGCCGAGGAATTGCAGCTGAATGGCGGACTCCGTGGCCCCCACGGCTACGCGGACGCCGATCTCGCGCGTGCGCT
>PLMM01000184.1 GCA_003142495.1 Gemmatimonadota bacterium
CATGCGCGGGCGCGGCATGCGGAGGCAGCACGGTGCCAGGAGGCGCAGGCGCCGCGGGCGGCGCCGTCTTCGCGCTGTCGCCAGCGAGCGTATCGCCGGGGCTCGGCGTCGCGCCCGCGAACGGATTCTCGGTGGTGTCGCGCTGCACCGTGTCGTTCGACTCGAAGGTCACCGGCTGATCGAGACTCGCGGCGCGCGGCCGGAATCCGTTCCAGCTGATGAACATCCAGTCGTCAGCCGCGCCGCCCACCACCGTTTTCTGCGGCGCGAGTGACTCGGCGTTCGCGAGCACGACGTCCTTGCCGCGCACGAGCGCGAGCCAGCCATTCGGCGCGACGGCGGGAAGATCGGCGCGCCACTGCGTTTGCGCCTCGCTCACCATGCGATCGGTGCTCACCGAGATGATGTACGCGGTGTCGCCACTGGATGCCTTCGCGAGCACGTAGCGTCCGGTCGGATCCATGCGCAGCGCCGAAGCGCTCGAGGGGAGCGTCACGCGTGTCGTGATGTTTCCGCTGTAGCGATCGACGACGAGCAGCTCGTTGCTCGAGTCGGCCGCGACGTAGATGCGATCGCCGCTCGGCGATGTCACCACCGCGCGCGGCTTCACGGGGAGCTTGAGGCTCGGCACGATCTGCAGGTCGCGGCCGCGAACGCCCACGAGGCCGGAGTCCACAGGGAAGTAGACGCGATCGCCGGCGGGTGTGCGAATCGACTTCGTGACGCGCGGCATGAGCACGCTATCGGCGATGCGATCTTCGGGCGGGCGGATGAGCCAGATCATCGTCCCCGCGCCGCGATTGGCGAGCACGAGCAGCGTTCCATCGGGCTGCGGTACGACGTCGTGCGCGGGAGTGGGCGGCTTGAAGGTCCAGCTGCCCGCCGGCGTCAGGCGCGTGACCGAGCCATCGGCGCCCACGGCGTACGCGGCGGAGCCGTCGGCAGAGACGAAGTCGGAGAGCTTGGGGGCGGGGTCGCGGGCGACGTCACCGCGCCGAAGGTCGATGCGCACGACGCCGCCCTTCGCGTCCTCGCCGAGTACGGAGCCCGCGCCATCGTCAAAGCCGAGCAGGCGGACGAGGGCGGGCGCCTTGCTCGTGGCGCTCCACACCAGGGAGTCGACGCGCGGGTACGAGAACGCGCGCGCGACTCCGCCGCTCCGTGGAAATCGGAGAACTAGTTGATCCGGTCCGTTCGCGCTGGCGCCGGCAGTGCTTCCCGTGCTTTCGACTGCCGGACGTTTGTCCGAGCCATGGCACGCAGCAAGTACGAGCGCCAGCGCCAGAGGCGACGTTCGCACGAAGGTGAAACTACGCGATCAGAACGTCGGATACAACGAGAACTGCCAGAATCCGTGTCGTCCAGGAGAGTCCTGCGGTATCGCGTAGTCCCATCGCAGGATCACGTAGTTGAACAGATTCAGCCGCACCCCGAAACCGTAGCTGGTCAGCAGCGAGCGCACGTTCGCGGGATTGTCCTGACTGTCGCGACTGAACTCGACCTTCTGCCCGTTGAACCAGGTGGTGCCGGCGTCGTAGAAGAACGCGCCCTCGATCGGCGGCAGCGGAATCGCGCCCGCCATTCCGCCACGTACCAGCGGGAAGCGCAGCTCGATGTTGCCGAACGCCACCTTGCTGCCGAGCAGGCGATTGCATCGCTGCGCGTTGGTAACGGTGGCAGGGCAGTTGTTGTTCGTGATCGCGAAGCTCTGATCATCGTAGCCACGAATGAGGTCGCTGTAGCCCAGATACTTCTGCAGGCTGTCTGCGTCGCGCCCGTACGACAGATTCGCCGTGAGGCGCGTCGCGATGGTTAGGTAGCTGAAGAGAATCGCATCGTAGCGACGATAGTCGGCGAGCAGCCCGATCCACTGGAACTGGCCGACCGCTGGAGTAACGCCGAAGCGGTAGCGCCGGCCGTAGATCGGGCCGGTGTAGCCGAAGAGCGAGTTGTCCGACACGTACGACAGACTCGGCTCAAGGTATACCTTGCGGCTTCCGTTGATTTCCTGCTGCGTCGCGTTGGATAGCGGATTGCCGAACTGGTCGACGACCTGCGAAAAGACGAGGAACGAACGCTCGAGATCGGCGAGGGTGAGCCCCAACTCCACTCTCGAGAAGCGATTGAGCGGATAGATGCCGACGACGAACGCCTCGCGATCGAGGTAGCGCGCGACGACGCTCTCCTCGGTGAGCGTGCCGTCGCCGTTGTCGACGAATTGCGAGCCCTCACCGAAGTAGAATGGCGACTGCGTATATCCCACCGAGTACTGCAGGCGATGCGAGAGATTCGTGTACGCCGCGAGTCCCTGCGCGTCTGCCAGGCGACCGTTGATCGATAGTGCGAAGGCGAGATGGTTATTGCCCGTCATGTCGCTGAGCGAGATCGCTGTTCCGCCGAATACGCCGTTGCCGAAGTTGTCGCGCGAGTACCCGACCGTTGGCCGCGCGATGAAATCGGGCGAAAAGCGGATGTGGTACTTGTACTCCTTGAACTGACTGGTGTCCGGAAGCGTGACGAAGCCGCTGTCGACCAGCGCCGCGACGTTGACGCGCGGCTCGGCGCGCGGCCCCGAATCCGACAGCGCACTCGATGCGCGGAAGGTCGTGCCCGAGCGATAGTACGAATACGAGAGCGTGTCGAGCAGCGCCGAGTCGGCGCGCGCGCGCTTCGCCGCCGCCACGCTGTCCGCGCGCGACGCGAGCATCTGCGCGACGCTCGCCGGCGCGGAGAAGGGCTGGCGCTTGAGCGACCGCGGATTGTCGATCGTCCAAACGGTGTACTCGCCGTTCTCGAGGTAGGTGAACGCGAGCCTGTCCGTTGCCGGCGACCACGTGATCGCGGGGCTGAACTCCGTGAGGGAGATGACTCCGCCAACGACGCTCGTGAGCTGGTAGTGCTGCCTGTCCACGAGATCGTACAGGAAGATGTTCTGCCCGCCGGTGCGATCGGAGATGAAGGCGATGGACTTCGAGTCGGGCGCCCACATCGGATTGATGTTGAGCCCATTCTGTCCGGGAATCAGCTCGACGTTGCCGCCATCGACGTGATAGATCGCGATCTGCCAGTGCGGAAAGCGCAGATTCGCGAGGTCCGCACCCGGACTCTGATCCGTCGCGAAGGCGATCATCGATCCGTCGGGCGACCACTGCGGCTGCTCGTCCGCGAACTGATCGTGCGTCAGCTGCGTGAGATTCGTGCCGTCCGCATCGATCGTGTAGAGATCCGTGATGCCGCCCTTGTTGCCGGTGAAGACGAGATGCTTCCCGTCCGGCGACCAGCTCGGGCCGACGATGCCGTCCAGCGGAAGCTCGATCTTCGCGATGCGCTTGCGCCGCTTCACATCGAGCAGGTAGAGCACTTCCTTCCCGCCGCCGAGCGCGGAGAAGGCGAGCGTCTTCCCATCCGGAGAGAAGGAGCTCTGCGAATACAGAATTCCGATTTCCTGATAGTTCGGATCGAAGGTGCTCTTCACGAGGCGCGCGATCCGCTTTCCGGTTTTTGCGTCGCCGAGCCAGAGGTCGATAAATACCTGGCCCTTGAGGAAGCTTCCATTCGACAGGAACGCGATGTACTTGCCGTCGGGCGAGAGTGCCGGCGCGAGGAAGACCTGGCCGCCGCTGATCTTCTGCGAAAGCAATGGCTTCGCGAAGTGGCGCGGGCGGTCGAGATTCGCTACCTGCGGCAGATACTTCACCTGCATCGCTTCCTTCCATTCGTCGCCAAGATCTTCGAGCGACTCGCCCGTTTCCTTCTTGAAGGCGCGCTCGACGCCCATGGACGGAACGTCGGCCATGATCGAGCCGATGATCTCGTCGCCGAAGCGGCCGGCGACGTACGCCCACAGCGGCTGGCCGTAACGATACGGATCGTAGCGATCGGGATTCTCGTTCATCTTGACGATCGTGGGCAGGTCGCCGTTGATCGCGGCATCGCGCATTACCGTGGACGAGCGAGCGTAGTCGGGGCCGAGCGAGAGATACTCGGCCATACCCTCCATGAACCAGAGCGGCGGATTCACCTGCGAGAGCTGGGCGATCCCGCCGCCCGCGCGCCCGCGCGCGAAGATGTCGAACTGGAACTCGTGCGTCATTTCGTGCGTGAGCACGTGCTCGAGGCCGCGATAGTCGCCGGTGAACGGCATCAACATGCGATGGCGCAGCGGCTCCGTCACACCGCCGGTACCTTCGCCGAGGTCGCCGGTGACGTTGTTCTGTCCGAAGTCGGCGCGCGAGGCGAAAAAGAGAATCGGCTTCTTCTCGCGGAACTCGTGACCAAGAATGTGCGAGAGGCGAGCGTAGTCGCGCTCGGCCATGCGCGCGCCCTGCATCGCGGCGATGCGCTCGCCGGGATAGTAGTGAATGAGGAAGTGCTCGGTCTCGATGACCTGCCAGTCGAAGTCCTTGTACTGGACCTGGTTCTGACCGAAGTACTCCTGCCCGGCCGCCCTCGATGCGAGCATGCCGCCCGCTGCGAGAGTGACGAGCGCCGCGCGCCAGACAATGCGTAAGCTCATACCTTGGCTTCCTCCGCTTCGATGGCGACGATCCGGGCATCACCCCACAGGCGCTCGAGCTGATAGAAGTCGCGCAGCGTGGGGTGGAAAACGTGCACGACGAAATCGACGTAGTCGATCAGAACCCAGCGTCCCTGCGCGAGCCCTTCGACGTGATGCGCGCGCACGCCTTCCTTCTTCATCTCGTCCATCACGTGCTCCGCGATCGCGCGCACATGCGTGTCCGAGTTACCGCTGGCGATGAGGAAGAAGTCGGTGGCATTCGAGACCTTGTCCAGATCGAGCATGACGACGTGGTTCGCCTTCAGATCCAAACACAACGCGGCCGCACGCTGCACTTGCGCGAGAATGGAGGACACGAGTTCGAGGTGCCTGTTATATGTGGTGAGAACGCACGAAACACGAGTTGCCGTGAGCGTGACTACAGGCGCGCAATATGAGCCGGAAACCGAGGGCATACCACCACCACTACACGAACGCCCGGCGGAAGTTTCCGCCGGGCGTCAAAACACGCGTGGAGGTGCGGTCGCGTTTACTGCTTGATCACCCAGACGCGCACTTCGGGCTTCACGTCGGCGTGGAGGCGAACAGGCACTTTGTAGACGCCAAGCGCCTTGATCGGCTCGTGAAGGTCGATCTGGCGCTTCTCGATCTCGGGGAAGCCCTGCGCGTGGAGCTGCTGCGCGATGTCCGCCGAGGTTACCGAGCCGAACAGCTTGTCCTCTTCTCCGACGCGAGCGGAGAAGGTGAGCGACACCTGCTCCAGCCGATTGGCCAGCGCCTGCGCATGTCCGCGACGCTCGTTCTCGGCCGCCTCGAGGTGCGCCTTCTCGCGCTCGATGCGCTTGCGGTTGCCGGGGGTCGCTTCGTACGCGAGGCCGCGGGGGAGAAGAAAGTTTCTGCCGTAGCCGGGAGACACCGTGACGATGTCGCCGGGTTGGCCGAGGTTGTCGATTGCCTGCTTAAGAATGACTTCCATCATCGAAGTGCTCCGGTCGAACGGTTGATCGTTTAGAAAGCTAGCTGGTGGCGCCAGGGCCTGCGGGCGAATCCGCCGTCCGCACGCGTCGCCGCCAATCGATCCACGTATCGGTGACGCCCAACCCCACTGCGAGCGGGAGCGACACCGGCAACAAAACCACTGCAACTGCGCTTGCCGCCAACTGCGCGCCGAGCGTCGGCTGGGGGTAGAACCAGGCGATCACTCCGAAGCCGCGCAGCGCGTACAACGCGCCGAAAAAGACCACGAGATTCGCGCCGACGACGCGCAGCGCGTCGAGGGCGGGAAGCACCGTAATCGTCATTCCTGCCACGAGCGCCCAGATCAGCTCATCGCTGAACCGGAAACAGCGAAACGGCGCCATCGCCGCGCCGAGTCGCGCGCGGCTCATGCGGTGGTACAGTCCCCAGGCCAGCGCGCAGGCCGCGAGCGACTCGAGCGCGAGCAGAGCGGGGTACAATGGTGCCGCGAACGTTCCCGAGGCGCTTTGCAGCTCGATCGCCCTGCGTGCCGCCCAGTCCCGCGCTGCGGGAGCGAAGCGAACACCGGGAAACCACTCCGACCAGTGCGCGAGCACCGCCGTATTGCGCAGCTGGAACTCCCGCGCGAACACACCTTCGATCCGCGATGCCGCGTGCGGCGCGAAGGCCATGCCGATCACGGCGATGAGCGCCGCGATGCCGACGGCCGCGAGCGCGCGACCGAGGAACTGGCGACGCCATCCCAGAATGCAGACGAGGCCGAGCGCGCCGGCGACGAGCACTCCCCAGGAGCGCGCGAGATCGGTGTAGGCCTCGCTTCCCTGAGTCGCGGGGATCGCCAGCAGCAATCCCGCGAGTGCCGCCCACGCAAGCGCGAGCGCGGTGGAACCGCCCCTGCGCCACCCCGCGATGAAGCACGCGGCGAGGGCAGGAACCAACAGCAACAGCGTATCGACGACAGGTGCGGCCGCCCTCACGACCGGCGCGTGCGAGAGCAGGAGGAACGCCAGGAGCGCGATCACGATGCGCGTCCAACCCTGCTCCCGCGGCGGAGCCGCGAGGGCATCGCTCATGCTAAGCCTGGTGACCCCGAATGTATGGCACGAGCGCGAGATAGCGCGCACGTTTGATCGCCGTCGACAGCTGGCGCTGGTGACGCGCGCACACGCCGCTCAGGCGACTCGGCAGGATCTTGCCGGTGTCGGTGAGGAAGCGTCCGATGGTACGATCATCCTTGTAATCGATGAATCGCACGCGGGTTTCGCAGAATGGGCAACTCTTCTGTGGGCGTCGCATGCTAATCCTCGTCGTCGTCGTCGTCACTCGCGCGCCCACGTCCGGCGGCGATCTCTTCCTCGGTCATCGGCGGAGCGCCGACTTCGTGCTCGTGCAGCGTGATGAGGTAGCGAACGACGCCCTCATCCAGCTTGAGTGCGCGCTCGTATTCCGGCAGCGTGGTCGCTTCGGCTTCGAAGTGCGCGATGGCGTAGTGGCCCGTCTCGCGACGGCCGATGGGATACGCGAGAGCGCGCTTTCCCCAATGCTCGACGGCGACTTCGCCGGTGCCGAGCAGCGCGTGAACGCGCGTGAGCGTGTCGGTGATCGTAGCATCTTCGAGTGCGGCATCGAAGATGTACACCACCTCATACTTGCGAGGCATTGCTGTAAGTCCTCCCTGTGGACTGCCGCCTCCCGCGCGGACGGCGGGAGGAGGGGGGCAAGTCATATGAGCCCCGTAACTTAGCCCTTTCGGGTGGCTCCACGCAACCGCTGGCGCACAGCTCGCGCGGTGGCGCGCAGGGCGGCGCCGAGCGCGGGCTCCTGCGGCGGCGGGGCGCGGCGAGCGGTGGAGGCCGACTCGCCGGGCTGGAGCATCTCGCGCGTCTCGGTGCAGAACACCGAGCGTCCCGCGAGCGTCGCGATCTGCGCCGCGAGCGCCGCGCTGCTCTCGATGAAGAGCCACGCGCCGGTCTCGAGGTAGACATCCGTCTTGAAGCGCGCGTAGGCGCGCGCGGCGCGGCGCGCCGCCATGTCCGGATACTGCATCATGCGCAGCCCGCCGTAGCGCACCTCGTGGCGCGCGAGCCACTCGGCGGTCTGCTTGCGGTACTTCTCGAGGCGGGAGGTGACGAGCCACGCCACGGGCGCCGTCGGCAACAGCAGTGCGGGCGTGTCGCGCAGAAAGCGGGCGTAGCACTCGCCGTCGTCGTTCTCCTCGTCCGTCGGATCGAGACAGAGCACGCCGTCTATATCCACGCAGCTGTTCGCGAGCACGGTGCCGTGCATGAGATTCCACTCGAACACGCGCGGCATCGCGACGACCTCGCGATAGAGATCGACGTGGCCATCGAGGCGCGCCTCCGGCGACATGTAGACGGCGGCGTATGTGATGCGATGTGGCAGTGCGGCCGCCGCGAGCTGCGCCTTCACCCTCGCCATCGCCGAGCCGGAGCACACGCTGTCGTCGACGACGAGCACGTGGCGCGGCTTGCTCAAGAAGGGTCGCGCATCGCTGCCGTTGAAGCGCGCGCCGGACTGGATGACGCGCCCCTCCACGATCCCCGCAACGTCCGTCATCGGCACGTTGAGATGGAGCGCGACGAGGTTCGCCACAAGCAGCCCACTGCGCGGCACCCCCGCGACGATATCAATGTCGCGCGGGAGCTCCGCGAGCCAGCTGACGACGGCGTCGTCGAGTTGCGCGACGGTGCGATACTCCATGCTACCGCACCTCGAGAGAGCGAATGGTCATTACCTATGGACGATTGCGTGAATCGCCGCGCAATTCGCCGTACTGTCCGGTACGGAAGTGCGCCAGCGATAGGCGAGCAGCCGCGTCGGCATCGGCAACTTCACCTGCTCCATCGTCGTATCGATGTAGTCGGCGACCCCCGACTGGATGCTCCAGGGCGAGCGCCACTGCCCATACTCGGCGACCACGAGCCCCGTGGGATAGCAGGCGCGCAGCTGCGCGAGCGAGGCAGTGGTGCTGACAACCGGACGCGCGAGCTTCCGAAAGGTCGTGAACTCCGGGCCCGGCTTGCGCGGATCGCCGAGGTAGTCGACGCTGAGCAGTACGTCGACGCGATGGAGATAGTAGAGCGACTTGAGCTCGGACGAGGAGATGACGAGTGCGGCGCTGTCGGATTCGGGACCGAGCACGGGATGCGCGGCGTCCCAGTCGGGCTGGCCGCGATAGAGCTGCGCGAGCTGCCACTCGGCGTCGCTCTCGCGGAACATCTTGATGGTGTACGACGTGGCGCCGTTGCCGATGACGGCGAAGCCGGCGACGAAGGCGATCACGAGCGCGAGACAGATGGAGCGCGTGCGCGGCGCGAGCGCGCGGCCGGCGAGCCAGTCGAGCGCTCCCTCGACCGCCGGACGCACGCGCGCCGCGCCCTCGGCGAGCCCGATACCGGCCACCGCGAAGAACATCGGCATCACGGAGAACAGATAGCGCTCGGCCTTCCACGCCGCGAGCGAGTGTGCGACGAACGCGACGACGAAGGGCGCGAGGGAGAAGAGGGCGGCGCGTCCGTTCCGGTAGATCGCGAGGATCGCGAGCAGCGGGAAGAGCGTCCAGAGCGTCGCGTACTGATCGAGGAAGAGGTCGTGATAGTAGCGAACGTTGTGGCGATTCGCCGCGGCCCACAGGTCCACGTAGTTGAACATCGCGAGCTGGCGCGCGAAGGCACCGTGCTGGATCGCGAGCGCGGCGATCGCGATGACTGCGATCACGACGGCGATCGCCATTCGCAGCTGCGAGCGCAGCAGCGATGCGCGCGCGCGATCGGCGACGGCCCACGCGAGCACGCCCGCGATCCCGACTATCGTGATGACCTGGAAGTGGAGCGCGAGCAGAAAGAGGAGCGCTGCAACGGCGCCGAGCAGGAGCGCGCGCGCGAGCGAGAGCGCGCCGTCGGTGACGATACGGTAGATCAATGTGGCGCCGACGAAGAAGCAGAGCGTCTGGATCGTGTAGAAGCGCGCGAGCTGCGAGAGGTAGATCGACTGCGGCTGGAAGCAGAAGAGCATCGCCGCAGTCCACGCGGCGCCGCGTCCGGCGACGGAGCGCACCCAAACGAAGAGCGCGGTGACCAGCGCGGCGCCGGCGAGGACGGCGGGGATGCGCGCGACCGCGAGGCTCTCGCCGAACACGCGAAAGAGGCCCGCGACGAGCCACGTGAAGAGTCGCGCGCGCGTGTACGGCTCGCCGCCCGGCGTGATCTCGAGAGTGCCGCGCTCGAGCAGCGAGTGCGCGGCCATCACGTGGTTCAGCTCGTCGACGTAGGGCGTGTGATGGAGCCCGATCAGCCGCGCGACCAGCGCTATCGCGAAGACGGCCAGCGGCGCGGCGATCGCCGCGGCGGCGAGCCGGGAATTCGCGGAGGTGCCCTGAGAGGTCATGATGAGAGAAATCTACTGTCCAAATGAAGACGCCCGCGACGATCGTCGCGGGCGCTTCGAGAACTGTTTCGAGAGCTGTATAGAAACGTGCTAGCCATCATTCACGCGAGGGTCGAGTTGCTCAGGTGGTGAGCCACTGCGCGACGCCGCCGTGCCCGGAGCAGGTGCCGGCGCGGTGCTTCGAGTGCGAGAA
>PLMM01000226.1 GCA_003142495.1 Gemmatimonadota bacterium
CACGGCTGGGACGGAGTCGAGCGTGGCATGATCCCATCGACCAACGCGAACACTGCCGTCGTGGCGCCGACGCCGAGGGAGAGCATCAGTACCGCCAGCATCGTGAATCCGGAGCGGTTGCGGAGCCGAGTCGCTCTCGATGTGTGATCGCAAAGAATATTGTGCATGGCGTCCTGCGCGGTACGGTTGGAAGGTCGACCAGCTGCTGGTCTTCACCCATTCAACAGTTGGATGCGCGAAGGACGCGGATGGTTTACGTGGTTCGAGAATCATTGCGAGCCGTAGTCGCAAGGGGCAAAACGGAGGCTGGCCGCTCGTACAGGTCGCCTTGACGCGTCCGGCGCGAAGGGGCAGACTCACTTGCTCTCCCCACCCTTCGCTCAATACACATGCGCCTCTGCCTCCCAGTCGCCGCGCTCGTTTCGTGCGCTGCTCCGCTCGTTGCCCTCGCGCAGCGCTCCTCCACCGTGCCGCTCCTGCCGGAGCCCACCGTCGCAGCGCTCGCCGGCGAGCTCTCAGGCGCTTCTGCCAAGCGCAACCTCGAGTTCATCACGCGCCAGCACCGCATGCGCGCGTCGAAGGGCTTTCGCACGGCGGCGGATTTCGTGGCCGCGCAGGCGCGGAGCTACGGCCTCGAGGAAGTCGTGGTGCACGAGTTTCCGGCGGACGGACACACGATGTACGGCACGCAGAAGGCGCGGCTGGGCTGGGATCCGGAATTCGCTGAGCTCTGGGAGGTTCGCGCGGACGGGAGCCGGATGACGCCGGTGCTGCGCGTCGCGAGCTTCGAGGATGAGCCCGTGATCCTCGCGGAGGACAGCGACAGCGCGGACGTGACGGCCGAGTTGATCGATGTCGGCGCGGGGACGTCCGACAAGGATTACGCGGGAAAGAACGTGCGCGGAAAGATCGTGCTCACGTCGGAGGCGCCGGGCGGCGTGATTCCGCTCGCCTACGACAAGTACGGCGCAAAAGGAGTCGTGAGCGCGGCGCAAAACCAGCCGAATGCGTGGTCGCGCGAGGATGTAAACGCGATTCGCTGGGGGCATCTCGATTCGTTCGAAACGCGTCACGCCTTCGCCTTCATGGTGTCGCTCAAACAGTACCGCGGCTACGTCGAGCGCCTGGCGGGCGGTGAGCACGTGATGCTGCACGCAGTCGTGAAGGCGTCGCGGCACGCGGCGACGTACAATCCGGTGACCGCGCTGATTCCCGGCAGCGATAAAAAGGGCGAAGAGATCGTGCTGAGCTGTCATCTCGATCACCAACGCCCCGGCGCCAACGACAACGCGAGCGGCTGCGCGACCATCCTCGAGGTCGCGCGCACGATCTCGAAGCTCGTCGCCGATGGCAAGATCGCTCGCCCATCGCGCAGCATTCGCTTCGTATGGCCGTGCGAGGTCGAGTGCACGCTCGCGCTCTTCCACTCCGAGCCCGAGATGCGCGCGCGCTTCAAGGCCGTGATCCACATGGACATGGTCGGCGGCGGCCCCGTGACGAAGTCAATCTTCCACGTCGGCCGCGGGCCGTTGAGCCTTCCTTCGTTCGTGAGCGACGTCGGGCAGCGCTTCGGCGCCTTCATGAACATCGAGTCGCAGATGTACGCGGAGGGAACGGGCGGGAAGTATCCGATGGTCTCGGGCGAGGGCGGCAAGGAGCCGCAGCTCGGCGATCTCGACGAATTCTCGATGGGGAGCGACCACGAGCTGTACCAGGAAGCGTCGTGGAAGATTCCCGCGATCTACATGAATGATTGGCCCGATCGCTACATCCACACGAACTTCGATCTCCCGTCGAATATCGATCCGACGAAGCTGCAGCGCGCGGCGTTCATCGGCGCGGCGAGCGCGCTCTACCTGGCGAATCTGAAGCCGGCGGATGTGCCGGCGCTGTGGGCGGCGATGGAGACGGCGTCGCTGCGCCGCCTCGCTACGATGCTCGACCGCCGTGCGACGCTCTCGCCCGCCGAAGCTGCAACGCTCACCCGCGGCTTTCTCGCGCAGGAACAGCAGGCGTACGAGTCGATCGCATCCTTCGCCGCGATCCCGGACAGCGTGAAGCAGAGCGCGAGCGCGTACTTCCAGCGCCTCGCGACGATCACCGGCACGCCCGCGCCTGCGGAGAGCGCGCGCGGCGACGCGGCGCTCGTCTTCGCGCGCAACGCATCGGTGAGCGGCCCGATGGTGGTGTTCGGCTACGACTATCTCGCCGATCACACGAAGGGGCACGCGCCGCCGAAGCTGCTCGACTATCAGGGGCTGCGCGGCAATGGCGAGGAGTACGGCTACGAGGTGCTCAACTTCGTGGACGGCAAGCGAAACGTGCGCGAGATTCGTGACGCAGTGAGCTCGGAGTACGGCCCGGTGGACATCGCGCTGGTGTCGGAGTATCTGCGCGCGCTGGAATCGGCGGGAGTCGTGAGGACCGCAAAGTGAGCGTGCGCATCGCGTGCGTGCTCGGGGCGCTCCTCCTCGCCGCCGCTCCCGCTGCAATCAGCGCGCAGGTCGTCGCGCCGCTCTCCTTCGGCGTGAAGAGCGATGCCGCGCCGCCGCTGATTCCCGAGGCCACCGGCACCGCACTCGCGAACGAGCTTTCCGGTTCCGCGGCGAAGCGCAACCTCGAGTACATCACGACGCTGCATCGAATGCGCGCATCGAAGGGCTTTCGCAGCGCGGCGGACTTCGTCGCCCGCCAGGCGGAGCTCTACGGCCTCGAGGATGTGAAGGTGTACGAGCTCCCGGCCGACGGGCACACGATGTACGGCACGCAGAAGGCGCGGCTCGGATGGGATCCCGACTTCGCCGAACTCTGGGAGGTGCGCACGAATGGCGCGCGTACGACGCCCGTCACGCGCGTCGCAAGCTTCGAGGATGAGCCGGTGATTCTCGCCGAGGACAGCGACAGCGCCGACGTCACCGCAGAGCTGGTGGACGTCGGCGTTGGCGGCTCCGATCGCGACTACGCCGGCAAGAATGTTCGCGGCAAGCTCGTGCTCCTTTCGGGCCCGCTCACCGATGCCGCCGCGCTCGCCATCGACAAATATGGCGCGAAGGGAATGCTCAGCGACATGCCGAATCAGGTGACGGCGTGGTGGAAGGAGGACGTCAACCTCATTCGCTGGGGACACCTCGACGCGTTCGAGGCGCGACACACCTTCGCCTTCATGCTCTCGTCGAAGCAGGCGAACGGCTTTCGCGCGCGACTCGCCGGCGGAGAGCACATCACGATGCACGCGATCGTGAAGGCCGCGCGTCATCCGTCGATGTACAATCCCGTCACGGCGCTCATCCCCGGCACCGACCTGCGCGAGCAGGAGATCGTGCTGAGCTGCCATCTCGATCACCAGCGCCCCGGCGCGAACGACAACGCGAGCGGCTGCGCGACGATCCTCGAGGTCGGGCGCACCATTGCGAAGCTGATCGCCGACGGCAAGATCGCGCGTCCCTCGCGCAGCATCCGCTTCGTGTGGCCGTGCGAAGTCGAGTGCACCATGGTGTTGTTCAACGCCGAGCCGGCGATGCGCGCGCGCTTCAGGGCCGTGATCCATATGGACATGGTCGGCGGCGCCCAGGTGACGAAGGCGATCTTTCACGTGAATGGCAGCCCGCTTAGTCTTCCGACGTTCGTGAACGATGTCGGACACGCGTTCGGCGCCTTCGTGAACGCGGAGTCCGAGGCGTTCGCCGCGGGGAACGGCGGCAACTATCCGCTCGTCTCCGCGGAGGGCGGCAAGGAGCCGCTCCAGGCGGAGCTCGCCGAATTCAGCATGGGAAGCGACAACGAGCTGTACACCGAGGGCTCGTATCGCATCCCGTCGATCTACATGGACGACTGGCCCGATCGCTACATCCACACGAACTTCGATGTCGCCGGGAACATCGATCCGACGAAGCTCGAGCGCGCCGCGTTCATCGGCGCGGCGAGCGCGCTCTTTCTCGCGAACATGAAGTCGTCGGACGTGCCTGCGCTCTGGGTCACGATGCGGAGTGCGGCGCTGCAGCGCGCGGCGAAGGTAGTCGAGCGCGCATCCAGGCTCGCACCTGAGGAGGCATCGAACTACGAGGTACAGTCCATCAAATCGGAGCGCGCGGCGTTCGAGTCGATCGCCGGATTTGCGGAGATCCCGACCAGCACACGCGCGGCCGCGACGGACTTCTATCGCCAGCTCGGCCAAACCATAGGATTGACCGCGGCCGAGCCCCTGGGCCCAAACAACGCCTCCCCGCTCTACGCGCGTAACCCCGCGGTGTCCGGCCCGACGATCGTGTTCGGCTACGACTATCTCATCGATCATTTGCACGGCGCCGCTCCGCCCGGGCTGCTCTCATTCACGGGCGCGCGTGGCACCGGCGCAGACTACGCGTACGAGGTTCTCAACTTCGTCAACGGAAAGCGCGGGGCGCAGGAGATCCGCGATAAGGTGAGCGCGGAGTTCGGGCCCGTCAGCATCGAGCTCGTCTCCGAATATCTGCGCGCGCTCGAAACCGCGGGAATGGTGACGTCCGCCAAGTGAAGCTTCCGCACCCGCTGACGCTGCTCGTCGGCTGCGTGATCATCGCGGCCGCGCTCACGCACGTGCTCCCCGCCGGACAGTTCGATCGTCACGACGATCCAGCAACGCAGCGGAAAATCGTCGTCGCCGGCACCTACCATCGCGTCGACGCCCACCCCCTCGGCCCATTCGAAACGGCTGTCGCGATCCCCGACGGGATCATCGACGCGGCCGCGGTGATCACCTTCGTCTTCCTCGTTGGCGGCGCGTTTGGCGTCGTCGACAAGACGGGCGCACTCCGAGACGGCATCGACTGGCTCGTGCGTCGCCTCGGCAAACGGGGGATCGTCGCCATACCGATCCTCTGCATCGCCTTCGCCGCCGGCGGCGCGTTCGAGAACATGCAGGAGGAGATCATCGCGATGATCCCCGCCCTCCTCGTGCTCACGCAGCGACTCGGCTTCGATGCCATCACCGTCGCGGAGATGAGCGTCGGCTCAGCGGCGGTCGGATCGGCATTCAGCCCAGTAAATCCCTTTCAGGTGCTCATCGCGCAGAAGGTCTCGGGGATTCCGCAGCTGTCGGGCGGCGCGTACCGAACGGTCTTTCTCGCCATCGCCCTGTTGCTCTGGATACTCGGCACCATGCGGCACGCGCGCCACACAAAGCTGGAGGTCGTGAGAAGCGAGTTTGGCGAGGAGTCGCATGAGTTCGGCACTCGCGGAAAGGGAGTGCTTGCGATCGTACTACTCACATTCGCGATCTTCGTGTACGGAGTCGCGATGCTCCACTGGGATTTTAATCAGGAGGCGGCGCTCTTCTTCGTGATGGGCTGCGCCGTTGGAATTGCAGGCGGCCTCGGCATCACCGGTACGGCAGACGCCTTCGTCGAAGGCTTCCGATCGATGGCGTATGCGGCGTTGCTCATCGGCTTCGCGAGGTCGATCTCCACGGTCATGGAGCAGGGGCTGATCATCGACACTGTGGTGAACGAGCTCGCAGCTTCGCTGGCAGGGCTTCCGGTAGCCGTGGCGGCGGTCGGAATGATGTTGGCACACGCCGCCATCCATGTGCCGGTGCCGAGCGTCAGCCGGCAGGCTGTGCTCACCATGCCGGTGTTCGCGCCGGTGGCCGATCTCCTCCACATGTCGCGGCAGGTTGCGGTGCTCGCCTACCAGTACGGCGCCGGAATGTGCGAGCTGGTAACGCCAACGAACGGGGCGCTAATGGCCATTCTGGCGGCCGCCGGGATACGCTACGACGAGTGGATTCGGGCCTCCTGGCGCATGATCGGGGCGGTCGCGCTGGCGGGCTCGGCCGCCGTGATCCTTGCGGTGGGAATAGGACTTCGGTAGGCTTTACCGTGCGCGAGGCGAACTGAGCAACTCCAAAATGGAGCTTGCATTTTGGCCGCTCGGTATGGCATTATCCTCGCAGAGAGGATGAACGACGGAGGCCAAAACGGCCCCGACTTCGACCGGGCAAGCGGCCCGGCAGAACCTTCGACATGGAGGCACGGTGTACCAAAAGCCGAAGGTGGAACGGTTCGGGACGTTCCGCGAGCTGACACGGGTCGTTTTCAACGGGACCACGGATGGCTTCACCATCTGTGGCGCCAACGGTGGAACCGGAAATGAGCTTTGCAACCTTCCGGGCGATCAGTGCCGGACGGGTTCGCCGCCCCCGGGCTGAGCAAGAGCTGGTTTTGTTGTATGAATGGGGGCAGTCAGCTTCGGCTGATTGCCCCCATCTTCTTTTTCACTCCTTGAACTGGGGCACGATCACACGGAGGCTCCGCGGCCGGATTCGATAGTGGAGCGGCGGCTGCATCCGCTGCACCTCGCCGTCCGTGGCGACGAGAATGCGCGCGTGACGCGTGTCGATGACGAAATCGGCAGCAGTGAGCGCCTCGAAATCCCGCGCCTGGCGAAGTCTTCCGAACAGCGCCTCGAGCGACAGGCGCACCAGCGCCGCGCGCCCCTGCTTCTTCACGATGTAGATGCTGAGCCGGCCGCCATCGATCCGCGCGCGCTCGCCGATGTTGAATCCCTCCATGCTGTACTCGTTGTTCCCGACGAACACGAGTGGCGTGACCTGCACGCGCTTGGTGCCTTCGACCTCGAGGAGCACCGCCAGAAACGGATATCGCCGAAAGGCGGCGATCGATGCCCACCCGAGCGAGCGCCACTTCCCGCGCCCGAGCCGCGCCTGCTGACGCTCGCGGTCGCGCACCATGTCAGGGTACAGCCCTAGGCTGGAGTTGTTGATGAAGACGCGTCCGTTCACCTCGCCGACGTCGACGGCGATCGAGTTGCCGTCGATGATGTTTCCAACCGCCTCCTCGAGCTCGAGCGGGATGTCGAGGTCTTTCGCGAAGTGATTGAGCGTGCCGAAGGGAAGCACGCCGAGGACAGTGGCGGAGTCGACGAGCGCCGCAGCGGCGGTGCTAATGGTTCCGTCGCCACCAGCCGCAACGAGCAGTCGCGGACGCTCGGCCGCCGCGGCGCGCATGAGAGTATCGAGCTCCTCGCCGCTCGACGCGAGGCGGATGTCGACTTGAAGGCCGCCGGCGAGGAAGAGCTCCGTGAGCTTCTTGACTCGCTTATCGACGTGGGGATTGCCGGCGCCGGCGTTGATGATGACCGGCACGATGGTGCTCACCACGAGGAGCTCACGCGTGCACGGAAGGCTTTATGGCGATGCCTCATAGTCGCCAGCGATCGTGGCTTTGGATGGCGGTGCGACGTGCGCAGAATAGTATTCATCGACACACGTCGAAATTACGTAATTGAGGCGCTCGTCGCCGTGCACCGATGGCACGCTGGCGAACGCACTGTGCATCGCCGACCACACATCCTTGACGAGCACCAGCAGCTGCTCGGCGCGCATCCCCGAGCGTCGCGCGTCGCCGCAGATCTGGCGGAGCGCGACGCGAAGATCGGGACGCTGTGGCGGAACGGCATCGGCGAATTGAGTGCGGGCATCCTGAAAGACGAGCTGCAGGCTCGTTCGAAGGCGGCGATTCACACCACCGGATGTGCCCTCCCCTGCGTACGCTTCGCGGGATGATTGATCGGCAGCTCTGGATTCGATAATGCCCTCGCTTGCAGGCGCCGCGTCGTGACGGCGTGAGCTGGGAATCCCGCGCGCGCGACGACGAAATAGACGTACCTCATTCAACGTGTTGCGCGCTTCATTCGCAATAGTAGAATAGTCAGAAATCGGAGAATGACAGGACAGTTACAGATTAGAAGTGTAAGTTTTGGCTGTCCCCTATCGAGGTAGAGTCATGCTGGAGCGTCGGATGTCAGCGCTGTTTGCACTCCTGTTCGTCGCCATCTTCGCCGGTCGCGCGAGCGCGCAGGGCGCATCGCTCGATCAGGCCAAGAGCATCTACGCAAACGTCGCGTCGAACGGCGGCACCGATCGCGCGTCGCTCGAGATGGCGCGCGCGCGCGCCTCGATCGCCGCCGCGGATTCCGCCGTTGCCAATGGCCACGACAAGGCGACCAGCGACGCGATGGCGACGCAGGCGCTCCACGATGCACAGGCCGCCGACGCGGCCAACAACCGCATTCACGATCGCCAGGTGACGGACAGCCTGCACGCGTACCGGCTCACGCAGCTCGTCGCGCTCTCGCAGCGGCAGCGCGATGAGCTCTTCAAGCAGAACCAGCTCTCGCACGCAGAGGTCGTCGATCTGCGCGCTCAGAATCTGCTCACGGTGACGCAGTCTGATTCGCTGCGACTCCAGCTCGACTCCGTGAAGGCCGCGGCGGCGAGCGCGCAGGAAGTGAGTGCGCGCCAGCTGGATTCCGCGCGCGTGTTTCAGGCGCAGGTGGTGCGGCAGCAGGATTCGCTGCGGATCGCGCAGGCCGCGGCGAACGAGGTGCGCTCGTCGTCGAGCCGGCAGACCGACTCGCTCCGCGCCGTGGCAGATCGCGCACAACGCCAGGTCGACTCGATTCGCTTCGCGAGCCAGCAGGCGTCGCGCGCGGAGACGGAGGTGGAGGCGCAGCGCACCGACTCGCTGATGCGCGCGGCACGCATGGCGACGCAGGAATCGGATTCGCTGCGACGGCTCGTGGGGCGGAGTGCCTACATCCGCGATTCGCTGCGCGTGCGCGACTCGGTGCGCGCAGTCTCCGATCTCTCGTCGCGCACGGCCGACTCCCTCCGCATCACGCAGGCCGTGATCGAGCAGACGCGGGCGCTGGAGAAGCTCCGCTCGGATTCGATCCAGCGCTCATCGCTGCTCGCCTCGCAAATCGCCGACTCGATGCGCGCGGCGTCCATCCGCACCTCCGCCAGCGAGACAGCGGCCGAGCGGGTGCGGTCGGACTCGCTGCGCAGGATGGCGGAGAGTGCGAACGTGCGACTCGATTCGCTCCGGAGGGCCGAGGCGAGAACGCAGCGCCAGCGCGATTCGGTGCAGGCGCTGGCGGTGACGTCGGCGCGGCAAGTCGACTCGCTTCGCAGCGAAGCCGCCTCGGCGTCGCGCACGAGGGACTCGCTGCGCGCGGATGTCGATGCGCGGGCGAAGCTGAGCGCGTCGGTGTCGGAGTTGAGCCGCACGGCGCTGACGCTTCGCCAGCCGACGCTCTCTCCGCGCGGGCTCGTGGTGACGATCAACGATGCGTCGTTCGTGAACGGCACCACCGCGGCGGGACCGAAGACGCTCACGAAGGTCGCCACGCGCGACCTCGGCAAACTCACACCGGTGATCGCGTCGTACTCGAGCTATCACATCCAGGTCGAGGGGTACGCGGACTCGACTGCGAAGCTCGAGAAGGGCGACGCGCTCGCGGATGCGCGCGCGCAGGCGGTGCGCGAGGCGCTCGTGGCGGGCGGGCTCGATGCGGGGCGGATCGAGACGAAGGCGATGGGGCACGCGCAGCCGGTGTCGACGAATGCGACGAT
>PLMM01000171.1:0-1047 GCA_003142495.1 Gemmatimonadota bacterium
GGAGCAGTGACATGAGCAGCCACTCGAGATCCGTGATGATCGCGACCGTGCTCGCGTTTGCGATTCCCTTCGGCGCGAGCGCGCAGAAAACCCCGCCGCTTCCCACGCCAACTGGTCCAGGGCAATCGCCGGGCTCCGTTGCTGACTCCGCGTTCCCCGTGAGCCATCACGATCGCGTGTACGCGGCCGAGCAGTTCTCGAACACGATCTCCGTTACCGATCCCGTCGACAACGCGCTGCTCGGCGTCATCCGCCTGGGCGATCCGCAGCCGGGAAATCTGAGCCCGCTCTACCATGGGCAGCTCCTCGTGCACGGGATGGGCTTCTCGCCGGATCACTCGACGTTGGCGGTCGTCTCGATCGGNNAGCAACTCGGTCTCGTTCGTAGCGACGTCGAACAACGTGGTGAAGCATGTGACGTACACCGGTCGCTCGCCGCACGAGGCGTTCTTCACGCCGGATGGAAGGGAAGTGTGGGTGACCGTGCGCGGTGAGGACTACGTGCTCGTGCTCGACGGCGCGACGTATGGGGAGAAGACGCGCATCCCCGTCGCGCCCGGCCCCGGCATGCAGATTTTCTCTCCCGACGGAAAGTACGGCTACGTGTGCTCATCGTTCACGCCGCAACTCTCGATCATCGCGGTGGCGGATCACAAGGTGGTCGCGACGGTGAAGCAGGAGAGCCCCTTCTGCCCAAACATCGCCGCCACGCCGGACGGAAAGCAGGTGTGGTTCACGCTCAAGGACATCGGCCACACCGAGGTCTTCGATGCGCATCCGCCCTTCAAGATCCTGAAGATTCTCGACACCGGCCCGATCACGAATCACGTGAACTTCGCGAACACGCCGAACGGCATCTTCGCGTACGTGTCCGTTGGCGGACTGAATCAGGTGCTCGTGTTCAAGACGTCGGACTTCTCGAAGGTCGCGACGATTCCGGTGGGCAAGCTGCCGCACGGCGAGTGGCCGTCGGGCGACGGGAGCGTGATGTACGTCGGCCTCGAGAACAGCGATGCGCTGACGGCGATCAACACGGCTACGAACAAG
>PLMM01000171.1:1094-14648 GCA_003142495.1 Gemmatimonadota bacterium
AGCGGGAAGGGAAACTTGCAGCCGCTCGAGGCGGCGGGGCACGCGGTGCACCTCTCGCTCGGGCCGCCGAGCGCGGGGAAGGCAAAGGTCGCCGATGTGGGGCCGACGAGCGTGACGCTCTTCGATCAGGGGCTCACCCAGGTGGTGCAGGCGGCGGTGACCGGGCTCAAACCGAAGACATCGTACGTGCTCGTGCTCTCGAGCTTGCAGAAGGGCCACGGTGAGCTGCAGTCGCTCGCCTCGTTCACGACGAATCCGGCGGGCGCGGCGATCGTGAACGCGGTGGGCCCGATCCGGCAGCTGGTGCAGGGCGAGAGCAAGAATCCGCGGCGCTATCTCGTGATCACGACGGGAACGGCGGAGCAGACGGGGGAAGTGGTACAGGTGCAGGTGCAGTGAGCTCGAGCTGAGTCATTCGTTGCGCGCCTCCCGCTGACCCCCCCCCGCGGCATGGACGCGCGTCCCCTCCGCGCGTACCTTCCCCTCGCCGCCGAGCTCGCCCCTTCTCCGCCCGATCAAAAGGCACATGGAAGACGCTCCTCCTCGCCTCGTCGAAGCGCTCGCCGATAAGTATCGCCTCGAGCGCGTACTCGGCGCCGGCGGCATGGCCACCGTCTACCTCGCGCACGATATCAAGCACGATCGCAGCGTGGCCGTGAAGGTGCTCCGCCCCGAGCTCGCCGCGGTCATCGGCGCCGATCGCTTTCTGAGCGAGATCAAGACGACCGCGAATCTGCAGCACCCGCACATCCTCTCGCTCTTCGATTCCGGCTCCGTCGACGGCACGGTGTTCTACGTCATGCCGTTCGTCGACGGCGAGTCACTGCGTGACCGGCTCAAGCGCGAGAAGCAGCTGCCGGTCGACGATGCGCTGCGGATCGGGAGAGAGGTTGCCGACGCGCTGCAGTACGCGCACGAGCACGGCGTCATCCATCGCGACATCAAGCCCGAGAATATCCTGCTCCAGGGCGGGCACGCGCTCGTGGCCGACTTCGGAATAGCGTTGGCCGCGTCGAAGGTCGGCGGCAACCGGATGACGGAAACAGGGATGTCGCTCGGCACGCCGCAGTACATGAGCCCCGAGCAGGCGATGGGCGAGCGCGAGCTCGATGCGCGCACCGACATCTACGCACTCGGCTGCGTGATGTTCGAGATGCTCGCGGGCGAGCCGCCGTTCACCGGCCCCACCGCGCAGGCGATCGTTGCGAAGGTCGTCACCGCGCCCGCGCCGTCGGTGCGCAGCAAGCGTGACAGCGTGCCGGAGAATGTTGATGAGGCCATCCGCGTCGCGCTGCAGAAGACGCCGGCCGATCGCTTTCGGAGCGCGGCCGAATTCGCAGCCGCGCTCGGCTCCAGTACGTTCACGACAGGTCGGGTCAGCACGCCTGGGCAGGCGCGAACATCGCCGCGCCGCACGGCTGCGATGGTCGGCATCGGCGCACTCATCGCCGTCGCAGCCTTTTTCCTCGGCGGCACGCTCCGCGGCGGCAGCGGCGCACCACCGCTCGTGTTCGGCCGAGCGACGCACGTCACCTGGGATCCAGGTCTCGAGATCACCCCGGCGCTCTCACCGGACGGGCGCTCGGTCGCGTATGCGGCCGGTCCGCTCGTGTACACGCACGTGATGGTGCGCCCCGTCGGCGATGGACGTGCGATCGCGCTCACCGGCGATACGACGGCTGCGGAGAGCGACCCAGAGTGGTCGCGCGACGGATCGCGCATACTCTTCCTCGCTCGCGGCGGCGTCTTCAGCGCGCCTGCGGGGGGCGGTCCGGCGCGCGCCGAGGTCCCCAGTGATGCGCAATCGCCGGTTACCTCCGCAACCTGGTCGCCGGATGGCAAGGAGATCGCATTCCTGCGCGGTGAGTCGCTGTTCGTTCGCGAGTCCGGGGCATCCGTTCGCGCGATCGCACGCATCGCGCAGGCGGCACGATGCTCGTGGTCGCCCAATGGAGTCTTCATCGCGTGCCCAGTCGGCGATCAGTTCTATTCCGCAGCCGGCCTCCTCTTTGCGAACCAGTCGCCGGCGTGGATCGTCCTCGCCCGTGTGCGCGACGGCGCACTGACGACAGTCACCGATTCACTCTCGCTCAATCACTCGCCGGTGTGGTCTCCCGACAGTCGGTGGATTTACTTCATATCCAACCGCGACGGACCATCCGATGTCTATGGCGTTCCCATCACGACGACAGGAACGGCGGGTGGCGCGGTGGAGCGATTGAGCACCGGCCTCGGCGCGCACACCATCTCGCTGTCGAGCGATGGAACACGGCTGGCCTATTCGCGCTACACGAGTCGCTCGAGCCTGTGGTCACTTCCGATGCCGACGAGTCCACCCGTCTCGACTGCTCTGGCAACTCGCGTCACGAACGCCAACGAGTTCATCGAATCGTTGGCCATCTCATCGGATGGCAAGTGGCTCTACTACGATTCGGATCTTCCTGGCAACGCTGACCTCTTTCGGGTGCCGGCCGCCGGTGGCGATCCGGAGCAGCTCACGACCGATCGGGCCGACGACTTCGCGCCCGATCCGTCTCCCGACGGTCGCGAGATTGCCTTCCACTCGTGGCGCAGCGGCTCGCGCGACATCTACGTGATGCGACTCGATGGCGGCGGAGTGCAGCAAGTCACGAATACGCCTCGCCGTCAAGAGGGATTGGCGCGCTGGTCGCCGGACGGCCAGGCGCTGACATTCACGCAGATTTCTCCGCCGTTCGGGATTTGGGTAGCTCGCCGCGACAAGAGCGGGCACTGGGGCGAGGCCAGGTTGCTCCAGGCGGGAGGATTCTTCCCGCTCTGGTCGCCGGACGGAAAATCCATCGTCTTCGGGAAATCGCTTCTTGGAGGGGTGCTCGAGATCATGCCGGCCGACTCGGGTGCGGCGCGCACGCTGATCTCGGCACCGGGCGATTTCGCATGGATCACGTGGCCGAAGAACGGGCCGATCTACTACAGCATCCACGACGCGCGCGGCAACGCCGCGATCTGGTCGATCTCGCCGGAGGGCGGCGCGCCGCGCCTGCAGGTTCGTTTCGATCCTCTACTGCATCCCTCCACGCGCAGCGTGTTCGCACTCGGCAATGGCCGCATCTATTTCAGCGCCGAAGATCGCGAGAGCGACATCTGGGTGATGGAGACGCGGCGGCCGTAGCTGCGTCATGCGCGCCCCGCCACCCCTGGTATGGCGCATTCGACGTGACCCCCGGACAACGGCTGTACGTCGAGCCGAAGGAGCGCGTGCATATCTGGTAGCATCGGCGCATCGCAGCCTTGCTACCGGCTGGCGCAGGCAGCACCTTCGGAAACTCATTTCTCACTCCGGAGTTGCCGCCGATGTTCATCGCCACCCGTCTACTCGTCGCCGCTGTCGCCACCATCGCGCTCGCCACCGTGCCCATCTATCCGGGTGCGACATTCGACGCGGCAGCATCGAAAGCGGCGAACGCTCCGCATCCAAACTTTCCGTACAGGGTGTACATAACCCCGGATTCGTACGAGCAGGTCGTGGCCTTCTACAAGAGCAAGGGCGCGGCGCAGTCGATGCCCATCTCGATCGGGAACGACGCGACGCAGAAACAGGCGATGTTCTCGATGAGCGACAGCACGATCATGATCGCGTGGCCCGCGAACATCAGGGACAAGAGCGGAAAGGTCGTCGCGCGAAAGGGAACGACTATCGCGATCGGCTCCTGAGGTCGCGCCGCGCTACCGCCCGCGATCCGAGTGCAGCCGGGTCAGCTCGTTCTGCGCGGGCTCATACTCCGGCGAGTCCGCGAGCAGCTGCTGTAGCATCGTGATCGCCTGCTGCACGCGCCCCGCGTCGCGCGCTTCGATCGCGCGCGCGAAGAGCAGCGTCGTCTGATACGATGCCTTCTGCGTAAGCTCGTGCGCGCGCTTGCCGTCCTTGGGCAGCTCGGCGAGATGCATGTCGTGGCTCAGATGCTCGGACAGCTGGCCGATCAGCGACGCGAGATTCGCCTGCTTCCCCTCGGCGCTCGCGGTGTGTTCCACCTGCGCGGTCGCGACGTCGACCACGTACGCGGCGATCCGAATCGTGCCATGCCCGTCGCCCGTGAAGGTGCCGCGAATCATCCACTGCGCGCCGAGGATGCGGCCGGCGTGCGACGCGGCTTCATCGTCGATGCGTCCCTGCGGATCGACCTTCTGTGAGGCGAGCACGCGCCGAAGTCGCGCGGGCTCGACGGTGCGGAGGGCGGGGTTGCGCGAGAGCTCGATGAGAATGAGCTCGGGAACGCCGCTGACGAGCGGGTTGAGCGCGACGTGCTCGTCGCCAACGACGCTGTTCGCAAAGGGGAGGGCGCCAACCAGTGGCCACGACTCGTGCTGCTGCGCCGAAAGGCGCACCGCACTCGCGACGAGCGTCGCGAGGAGCATCACGGTCAGGCGGTTCGAACTTCGGCGACTCATGTTGTCCCCCGGCTACACGGTGAGCGTCGTCCCCTCCGCGGCCGCCAGTACTTCGAGACGCGCGCCCTTCTCGCTCACGCGCTTCTGGCATGCCGCAAGCTGTTCGCTCAGCGCGATATCGGAACGCTCGGGATGGTGATGAAAGAGCACCAGCCGTTGCACTCCCGCGTCGATCGCGAGGTCCACGACGTCTTCGTACCGCGAGTGTCCCCACCCGCGGTGCCGCTCATACTCGTCGGCCGTATACTGCGCATCGTGCACGAGCAGTGACGCGCCGCGCACGAATTGCACGAGCTCATCGCGCCACCCCGGCGCCGACGAATATCCCTCGGCGTTGCCGAGCTCGTTATCCGAAATGTAGACGAGTGCGGGGGCACCAGAGTTACCGTCTGTAATGCGATATCCCGTTGCACCGCCCGGATGCCGCAGTGGAGTCGTTTTGAGGGCGTAACCGTCGCCGCGCTCCACCTCGTTGAGCGCCCGAAAGTGCACCTGCGCGCGAAACGCATCGAACGTCACGGGGAAGACCGCAGCTGTCATCTGCGCGCGCAGGGCGTACTCGATGCCGCCGAGCAGCGCTGGCGCGCCGCGAAAGGTGAACTCGTGGCCCGCCCCGAAGAGCGGCGTGAAGTACGGGATCCCCTGGATGTGATCCCAGTGCGCGTGGCTGAGTAGAATGTCGGCGACGATCGGCTTGCCGCCTGCGCGCTCGAGCAGCGAGTAGCCGAGGTGGCGAATGCCGGTGCCCGCGTCGAGGATCAATAGCGCGTTGGTGCCTGTGCGCAGCTCGACGCAGGGCGTGTTGCCGCCGAAGTACGCCGTCGATGCGCCGGGTGCTGGTACGGAGCCGCGCGTTCCCCAGAAGGTGACTGTGAGCGTCATGCCGCGCTCACGCGCTCAGACTTTGACTCGTGCCAGCGCTTCGAGTCCCTCGCGGTTGGCTACGGAGATCTGGCGGCGCTCGACGTCGATCAGTCCGCGGTCCTGAAAGTCGCGCATGGCGCGCGAGACGGTCTCTCTGCTCGCGCCGATCATCTGCGCGATCGTCTGGTGCGTGAGCCGCTTCTCGATCACCGTGCCGCCGCTCTCGCCGGCCGCGTCGAGCAGCAGTCGCGCGATACGTCCGTCGACGTCGAGCAGCACGAGACGGCCGATCTGTTCGTCGGCGCGGCGCAGTCGGCGCGAGAGTTCCTGCAAGAGCGCCCACGCGACGGCGGGCGACTCGAGCACGCGCCGGCGGAAGTCGTCGCGGTGCAGCACGAGCAGCGTCGCGTCTTCCATCGCGATCACGTGCGCGGAGCGCGGGCGGCTATCGATGAGCGAGAGCTCGCCGAAGTGATTGCTGACGCCGAGGATGCCGAGGATGACTTCGCGGCCGTCTTCGCCGATGAGCACGACTTTGACGCGGCCGGAGCGCACGATGAAGAGCGAGTCGCCGGGATCGTGCTCGAAGAGGATGACGCTCCCCTTGGGGTAGCTCCGCTCCCGGGTCACCTCGGCGAACTTCGCGAGTTCGGCGGCGTCGAGGCCACTGAGAAGGGGAACGGTGGAGAGAAAGTCCGCTGTTTCCACTTGCCACGCGGGAGAGAGGGGGAACTACGCCGGCTGGGCGCTGCGTTCACATGATAGCTACGGGCAGAAGCTACGGGTACCGGCGACCGCTGTCAAACGCGCCAACTCTTTGTCAGCTTGTCCTTTACCCTCTCCCGGCGCTATATTTCAAAGCTGTCCCCGACTCACCCTCAGCGCTACCGAGGCATCAACAATGAAAGCTGATATCCATCCGACGTACGCGACCACCACCGTCAAGTGCGCGTGCGGCAATGAATTCGTCACGCGGTCCACGCAGTCCGAGATTCACACGGACATCTGCGGCAACTGCCACCCGTTCTACACGGGCAAGCAGAAGCTCATCGACACCGCTGGTCGCGTCGAGCGCTTCCGCCAGAAGTACGGGAAGCCGGCCTGAGCATCCATGATCGGCTCGATGAAGCGCTCGCCAGATTCGAAGAGGTAGAGGGCGAGCTTTCAGCCGCTCCGAGCGGGCGGGACCCGTCGCGATTCGCCGAGTTGGGGCGAGAGCATAGGCGGTTGGCCCCCGTGAAGGAGTTGGCCACGCAGCTTCGGAAGTTCGAGAGCGAGCTCGCGCAAACGCGCGAGCTCGTTGTCGTAGACGACCCGGAGATGGCCGCGGAGGCGCGCGCGGAAGAGGCGCGGCTCGTCGCGCACATTGCGCAGCTCGAGGCCGAGCTCACGCCGCTCTTGCTCCCGCGCGATCCGATGGACGATCGCCCCGCCATCGTCGAGATTCGCGCGGGCACCGGCGGCGACGAGGCCGCGCTCTTCGCCGCCGATCTCTATCGCATGTACACGCGCTACGCCGAGCATCGGCACTGGCGGATCGAGACCATCTCGCATTCGGATGGATCGCTCGGCGGCTTGAAGGAAGCAATTTTTAAGGTGGAAGGGGACGGGGCTTTTGGGCGGCTGCGGTGGGAGAGTGGGGTGCATCGCGTGCAGCGCGTGCCGGCGACGGAGAATCAGGGGCGCATCCACACGTCGGCGGCGACGGTGGCGGTGCTGCCTGAGGCGGAAGAAGTGGACGTCAAGATCGAGGACAAGGATCTGCGTATTGATGTTTTCCGCTCGTCGGGGCCCGGTGGGCAGAGCGTGAACACCACCGACTCCGCCGTGCGCATCACGCACATCCCCACGGGAATCGTCGTGAGCCAGCAGGATCAGAAGTCGCAGCTGCAGAACAAGCTCAAGGGAATGCAGGTGCTGCGCTCGCGCATTCTCGACGCGCGGCTCGCGGAGATCGACTCCGCTCGATCGCGCATGCGGAAGACGCAGGTGGGCACCGGCGATCGCTCGGCGAAAATTCGCACGTACAACTTTCCGCAGAATCGCGTCACCGATCATCGGATAGGCTTCACGTCGCACGAGCTCGCGCACACGCTCGACGGCGATCTCGATGAGCTGATGAACGCGCTCGCGATCGCGACGCAGGAAGAGAAGCTCGATGCCTGACGCAACCGGCAGCGCGCTCGTCGCGGGAACGGTGGGCGCGCTCGTGCGCGAGCTCACCGTGATGCTCAGGGGTGCGGGAATCGAAGATGCGAAGCGCGAGGCGGGCGATATCGTAGCGGCGGTGAACGACGCGCCGCGCTTCTGGGCGCTCCTCCACGAGTTCGACGTCGTGAGCGCGAGCACCGCGGCGAGCTGCCGTCGCGCGGCGCAGCATCGAAGCTCGGGCGCACCGTTCGCGTACGCCGTCGGCCGTTCGGCCTTTCGCCATCTCACGCTGCACGTCGACGAGCGCGTGCTGATTCCGCGGCAGGAGACCGAGCTGCTCGTCGACGAGGTACTGGCGCGCGAGGCGACGGGGCTCGCGATCGATATCGGAACGGGTTCCGGCGCGATCGCGCTGGCGCTCGCGAGCGAGGGGAAGTTCGATCGCGTGATCGGCACCGACGTGTCGAGCGGGGCGGTGCGGGTGGCGCGTGCGAATGGCGAGCGGCTGGCGAGTGAGCTCACGGCGGCCGTGGAGTGGCGGGAAGGCTCTTTGCTCGCTCCGGTGGCGGGCGAGCGGGCGCGGGTGCTGGTGTCGAATCCGCCTTACATTTCCTTCGACGAGGCGCCCACGCTCCCCGAGTCCGTGCGCGACTGGGAGCCGCCCTTTGCGCTCTATAGCGCGTTGGGCGGAATGGCCATTAGCGCGAGTATCATACGCGGGGCACCGGATGTGCTGGTACCAGGCGGTCTGCTGGTGATGGAACTCGATTCGCGACGTGCCTCGCTGGCGGCGGAGCTCGCCCTCGCCAGCGGCCGGTATCGCGATGTCTCGGTGAGATTCGATCTCACGGGACGCGAGCGTTTTCTGATTGCGAGACGAAAGGACGAATGACTGTGTTGGAAGACAAAGCGAAAGAGCTCGGCCGCCTGATCGGCCAGAGTGCGGAATACAAGGCAGTGAAGCGCTCGAACGACGCGCTGAACCAGGACAAGGACGCGGTGACGCTGCTTCGCCAGATGGAGCAGATTCGCATCGACGCGCAGAAGATGATGGAGCGCGGCGAGCAGCCCACCGAAGAGATGGAGAACAATCTCGACGCGCTCCTCGGCCAGGTGCAGGGAAAGTCGGTGTACCAGAACGTCGCCGCGTCGCAGGAGAATTTCGAGAAGGTGATGGCGCGCGTGAACGAATGATTCTCGACGGCATCAAGAAGGGCGCGACCAGCTCGATCATCACGCTGGCGTGACGGTGACGCGCGGCCGGTTGGTCGTTTTCGAGGGGCCCGAGGGTGCGGGGAAGACCACGCAGCTTCGGCTCGTCTGCGACTGGCTGGCCGCGCATCAGCGCCCGTTCACCGGCGTGCGCGAGCCGGGCGGCACGGCGCTGGGCAACGAGATCCGGCGAATGTTGTTGGAGCCGGGGCGCGAGATGAACGCGCGCGCGGAGGCGCTGCTCTTCATAGCGTCGCGCGCGGAGTTGATCGCCGAGGTGGTGAAGCCGGCGCTGGCGCGCGGTGAGCTGGTGTTGGCGGACAGATTCTTCCTGTCGACGTATGCGTATCAGGTGGTCGGGCGTGGGCTTCCGTTCGAGGAGGTGCGCGCGGCGAACAAGCTCGCGACCGCCGGACTCGTGCCCGATCTCACGATACTCTTGACGGTGCCGGCCGCGATCCGCGATGCGCGCATCGTCGCGCGCGGCGGCGCGGATCGCATCGAGAGCGCTGGCGATGCGTTTCATGCGCTGGTCGAGCGCGCGTTCAACGACTGCGCGGACCTGGCGTGGCAGGGCGCGCATCCGGAGTGCGGGCCGATCGCGTCGATTGATGCTGGCGGATCGGAGAACGAGGTGCTCGATCGCGTGACGAGCGCGCTCACCGCGAAGCTGCCGGATCTCTTTCCGGCGAAGGGAGACGTAGCCCATGTCTAGCGCGGAAATTCCGGACGCGCCCGGTGGCCGTCTGCGCGCGCGCGCGGTCATCGCCGTGGCGGCGCTCTCACTGGCGCTCGTGCTCGGCGGCTGGCTGCTGCAGCGCGGCCTGCGTCGCGGCGACAGCTCGTACGTGCGCGCGCAGCTGTTCGACCAGGTGCGCGCGCGCATCGCGAACGACTTCGTCGACTCGATTCCGGATAGCGACATCTTCCGCAAGGCCGCGGAGGGAATGGTTCGCGAGCTGCACGATCCGCACTCCGGCTATCTGAATCCCGATCGCTTTCGCTCGCTCAGCGAAAGCACGAGCGGGCACTACGCGGGCATTGGCATCCAGATCGACGTGCGCGACGGGTGGATCACGATCGTCGCACCGCTGCCGGACACGCCGGCGGAGCGCGCGGGGATTCAGCCCGGTGATCGCATCGTCTCGATCGATGGCAAGAGCACCGAGGGATGGACGCCCGACGACGCGCGCGGCTCGATTCGCGGGAAGACGGGGTCGAACGTGCTGCTTGTGATCGAGCGCCCCGGCGTGCCCGCGCGTATTCCGTTCACGCTCGCGCGCGGCGAGATCCGCGTGCACTCGGTGCGCCACGTGTCGATGATCGGCGAGAGCGTCGGCTACATCGACCTCACGATCTTCAGCGACTCGAGTGCGGACGAGGTGCGCGACGCCGTCACAGAGCTCCGCGCGCAAGGGATGAAGACGCTGGTGCTCGACCTGCGCGCGAATCCGGGCGGGCTGCTCGAGCAGGGGATCGAGATCGCCGATCTCTTTCTCGATTCGGGGCTGCCGATCGTGTCGGTGCGCGGCCGCGAGGTTGCGCAGTCGTACTCGGACAATGCGAAGCAGCAGTGGCCGGATCTGAAGTTGATCACGCTGGTCGACGAGCACAGCGCGAGCGCGTCGGAGATCGTTGCGGGCGCGCTGCAGGATCACGACCGCGCGGCGATTCTGGGGGCGACCTCGTATGGAAAGGGAAGTGCGCAGTCGATCTTCCGCCTCGACGACAGCGCGAGCGCGCTCAAGCTGACCACGGCGCGCTGGTTCACGCCGTCGGGGCGGAGCATTCAGAAGGCGCAGCCGGTGACGCCGGGCTCCGACGACGATGACGAGGATGCGCCCGTGAAGCCGGGCGCCGCGGCGGACAGTGGCGCGGAGATTCCGCTCGCGAAGCGGGTTCAGTTCAAGACGGATGATGGGCGCGTAGTGTACGGTGGCGGCGGAATCACGCCGGACCTGCTCGTCGCCGCATCGGATTCGTTCAACGGCACGCGCGCATTCTGGCGGATGATCGGCGCGGGCGCGCCGAAGTTCCGCGACGCGCTCACCGAGAGCGCGATCGACGCAAAGCAGGCGCACGCGGTGAGCTCGGCGAATTTTGTGGTCACCGAGGCGCTGCGGCAGTCGCTCTGGCGGCACGTTGCGGCGAAGGGCATCAAGCTCGATCGCGTGCACTTCGACTCTGCGGGTGCTGCGGTGGACCGGTTGCTCGGGCTGGAGATCGCGCGTTACGCGCTGGGTCCCGAGGCGGAGTTCAAGCGCCGCCTGAACGACGACCGCGTGATCGCTGCGGCGCTCGAGCTCTCCACTGGTGCGCAGGTGGAGAACGATCTGCTGCGCCGAGCGGGGGAGCGCAGGGCGGCGAAGCACGAGGACGCACCGCACACGACATGACCGCTCCTCGCGTGTTCGTGATTGGCGCGGGACGAGCGGGACGAGCGCTGGCGCACGCGATGCGTGTGGCGGGTGTGGATGTGGTGGGGCTGCACGGCAGGCGCGAGGCGGAGGGGATCACGTGGGGCGAGTGGCCCGCGTCGCTCGGTACAGCATCTGTGGTGCTCGTCACCGTGCGCGATGCGGAGCTCGACGGCGTGCTGCGCGATCTAATCGCTGCGCCGCTCGGCGCGCGCGCGGTGGTGCTGCACGCGAGCGGGAACATGGAGCCGCCGGCTTTGGATCTGCTGCGAGCGCATGGGCATGAGGGCGGCACCTTTCACCCGCTGCTCCCGTTGACGGATCCGACGCGCGCGGCGGAGCAGCTGAAGCGCGCATGGATCGGGATCGATGGGGATGAGGGCGCGCGCGCCGTGTCGCGAGATCTCGCCGAACGGCTGGGTGCGCGAGTGCTGGAGATTCCGCCGGGAGTAAAGGCGCGGTACCACGCGGCCGCGGTATTCGCATCGAACTTTCCGATGGTGCTGCTTGCGACGGCAATGCGGCTGCTCACGAGCGCCGGAGTGCCCGAGGATGCGGCGCGTGGTGCACTGGGAACGCTACTCGTCTCGGCGGCGCAGAACGCGAGCGTGATGGGGCCGGCGGCGGCATTGACCGGACCGGTGGCTCGTGGCGATGTGGAGACGGTGCGCGCGCATCTCGGGGCGCTGGGGGACGTGCCGGAGATTCTCGAGCTCTATCGGGCGATGTCGCGCGAGGCGATCGCGCTGGCGGCGGAGCAGGGGGCGGATGCAGGGCGGCTGGAGGAGCTACGGGGATTGCTCGACGGCCGATAGAAATACGCTCGAGATGCCGCGCTATCAGAAACGGTGTACATGCCTCCGATCCAGCTCAACGTTGATCGCTTGACGGGTACCCAAAGCGTCCATATATAACTTCTTATATATGGCACCGCGCGAACCCCTGAGCTGTCGCGTGGGCGACGACCAAACGTTTGAGAATCTGTACGCTGAGCAAATGACGAAAATAACGCGCTCGAGCGGCAACATTTTTCGCGATTTCGGATTTCCGCCTGACGAGGCGGAGCATTTGCGGGTGCGTTCCGAGCTAATGGCGGTCGCGCAGCGGCTGATTGAAGATCGAAAGTTCACTCAGGCGAGGGCTGCGATTGTCTTTGGCGTAACTCAGCCACGCGTTAGCAATCTCGTTCGAGGCAAAATCGGTTTATTCAGCATCGATGGCCTCATCGACATGCTGGCTCGGGCTGGCATTCGCACCGAGATTCGAGTTACGCATGTTCCAAGGCGGCGCGCAGCGCGCGTCCCCTAACTCGCCGGCCCGTCAAACACCTTCACCCCCGTCGGCACCTTGAACACGAACGCATTCGCATCCACCGCGCTGTTCTTCGCGAACTTCGTCACGGTGATGAGCCGCGTCACCCCGCTCTGATCCACCGTCTCCACCCTCCGCAGCAGCGCGTCCCCGTCGTTCACCCATAGCGTGACTTTGGAGAACGGCGACTCGGTACTCTTCGGCGCCAACATCACCGAATGCGTGGCGCTGCCATCGATGCTCGCGGCCGAGCCGCCCGATACCGTGTAGCTCTTACGCGGCGCCTCGAGAAATTGGGCGGCGAAGTCCGGCGCTCCCACGTCCGCACCAAGCTTCGCGCGGATCACCTGGCCGGGGTTCGTGCTCGGGAGATAGACCCACACCCACTTCCCATCGCTCACGATGCGGTCGCCCGATGGCTCCGCGAACTTCACCGCAAAGAGCGACGGGCGGCGCTGCTGCAGCTCGCCATCCGTCGTCACCTTCGTACCGGTGAGCGAGTTGTCGATCGTCTGTGTGAACGAGATGCGAGCGGTTCTTACCGTCGCATACGCGGCGACGGCACGATCGAGCGTGCTGTCCGCGCTCTGCGCCGCAAGCGGCGCCGCGAACATCGCGATGCTGAGCAGCGCCGCTGCGCGAAACGATTTCCGAGCGATTTTATCCATGCTTGATACTACCCCGCCGCGACTGCAGCGGTCCGCGGCGCCGGCGTGAGCGTGCGCCCGATCGCTGCCGCAATGCTACGCAGCTCACCAACGAGCTGCGCGAACTGCTCCGGATACAACGATTGCGCCCCATCCGAGAGCGCGCGCTCCGGATTCGGATGCACTTCCACGAGAATCCCATCCGCCCCCGCCGCCACGGCAGCACGCGCCATCGGCGTCACGAGATCGCGAATGCCCGTTCCATGACTCGGATCGGCGACGATCGGCAAATGCGACATCTGCTGCACGATCGGAATTGCGGTGAGGTCGAACATGTTGCGTGTTGCAGGATCGAAGGTACGCACGCCGCGCTCGCAGAGAATCACATCCTTGTTGCCGCTCGCCAACACGTACTCGGCGCTCAACAGCAGGTCGTTGATCGTCGCCGCGAGGCCGCGCTTGAGCAGCACTGGCTTGCCGAGTGTGCCGACGAACTTGAGCAGCGAATAGTTCTGCATGTTCCG
>PLMM01000392.1 GCA_003142495.1 Gemmatimonadota bacterium
GATCGCGCAGCGGCGCCAGCGCCTCGATCGCGAGGCGAAGAGCCGTCGCACGTCGCGCGCGGCGGTGTCGCTCGAAGACTTCATGTCGCAGGCGGCAGCCGGACAGGTGCAGTCGCTCAGGCTCGTGATCAAGGCGGACCAGGGCGGACCGGCGGAAGCACTCGCCGATTCACTCGGACAGCTGTCGACGAGCGAAGTGCGCGTCGAGATCATTCACCGCGGTGTCGGTGCGATCACCGAGAGCGACATCCAGCTCGCGAAGGCATCGGGCGCGATCATCATCGGCTTCCACGTGCGCCCGGACAACAACGCGCGCGCGGCGGCCGAGCGCGATGGTGTCGAGATCAAGCTGTACCGGATCATCTACGAGGCGGTGGCGGAGGTTCGTGCCGCGCTCGAAGGGCTGCTGCGTCCGGACGAGAAGGAAGTCGTGCTCGGCGAGGCCGAAGTGCGCGAGCTCTTCAAGGTGCCGCGGATCGGTGTCATTGCCGGATGCACGGTGCGCAGCGGCGTGATCAATCGCGCCGGCAAGGTTCGCGTCGTGCGCGACGGTGTCGAAGTTTATGGAGGGACGATCGGATCGCTGCGTCGCTTCAAGGACGACGTGAAGGAGGTCCGCGAAGGCTTCGAGTGCGGTATCGGCATCGAGAACTTCAACGACCTCAAAGTCGGTGATGTGATCGAGTGCTATCGCACCGACCAGATCGCCCGCACCCTCTAGAGCGTAACCGGATCAAAGCGCACGGGCGATCTCTCTGCCCGTGCGTTATTGCCGGATACTCGCCGAGGATTCGATGGCTCACGATAACAGACGGTCCGAGCGCGTGGCGGAAGCCATTCGCAACGAGGTAGCGACCTTTCTCACGGAAGGCGCGAAGGATCCGCGCATCGTCGGCTTCGTCACCGTCACCGGTGTCGAGGTCACGCACGATCTGCGGCACGCAAAGGTGTTCGTCAGCGTGATGGGTACCGAGAAGGAGCAGCGCACGACGCTCGAGGGGCTCGCGAGCCTCGCGGGGCATCTGCGCTCGCGACTCTCGAAGTCACTCGCGCTGCGCTTCGCGCCGGAGCTCGAGTTTCGCCACGATCCCAGCGTCGAGCGCGCCGCGCGCATCGAGATGCTGCTCGCGCAGGTGAAGAGCGAGAAGATCGAGCTTGCTGAAGAGGCGAAGGAAGACGCGGAAGATGATGCGGCCGAGGACTCGACCGATTGACGCGCTGCTTCTCGTGGACAAGCCCGCCGGCATCACCTCCCACGACGTCGTGAGCGTCGCTCGCCGCGCACTCGGCGAGAAACGCATCGGACATGCGGGCACGCTCGATCCCTTCGCGACCGGGCTGCTCGTGCTGCTCACGGGGCGCGCGACGCGCGTGCTCCCGTATGTCGAGGGCGAGCCCAAGGAATACGAGGCGACCATTCGCTGGGGCGCGGAGACGGACACCGACGACGCGACGGGCACCGTCACACGCGAAGCGCCGGGCTCGNNATCGATGCCCGCTCGCGCAGAGATCGATGCGGCGATCGCGACGCTCACCGGGCGGCTAGAGCAGCTGCCCCCCGATTATTCGGCGAAGCAGGTTGGCGGCCGCCGCGCGCACGCGGCGGCGCGAAGTGGCGCGCCGCTCGTGCTCGCGCCGGTGACCGTGCACGTGCACAGTTGGGTCGTGCGCGCGCATCGCGAGAGCGAGCTCGAGACCGATGTCACCATCGCCTGCGGCGCGGGCACGTACATCCGCGCGCTCGCCCGCGATTTGGGCCGCGCGACGAGCTCCGCCGCGCATCTCTCCGCGCTCCGCCGCACGCGCAGCGGCCCGTTCGATGTAGCGGGCGCCACCTCGTTCGCGGATTTGCGCGACCAGCGCGCGGCGCTGCGCTCGCCGCGCGAGGCGATCCCGTCGATCGCGGAGCAGCGCGTGAGCCCCGAAGATGCCGCGAGGCTCGCGCGTGGGATGCGCGTGGGGGCGACGATCAATGGTGATCGAGTTGCGTTGCTCGATCACAGTGGCGCGCTGCTCGCGATCGCCGAGCGGAGCGGAAGCGACTGGCAGCCGCGCGTGGTGCTCGCCAATGAGTGAGAAGTTCCGCAGCTGGGACGACTCCGGGCTCCCGCCCACCGCGCGCGGCACCGTGCTCACCGTCGGCACTTTCGACGGCGTGCATCGCGGGCATCAGCGCGTGCTCGAGTGCATCGCGCGTCGCGGCGATGAGCTCGGGCTCTCGAGCGTGCTGGTCACCTTCGATCCGCATCCGCTCGAGATCGTGCGCAAGGAGGCGGCGCCCGCGCTGCTCACGCTCGCGCAGGAGAAGCTCGAGGTGATCGCCGAGAGCGGGATCAACTATGTGGCCGTGGTGCCGTTCACGAAGACGCTGCAGCGCTACGACGCGGCGGCCTTCGTCGACCAGATTTTGCGCCAGCGCTTTCACGTGAAGCATCTCGTGATCGGACACGACCACGGCTTCGGGCGCGGGCGGGCGGGCGATGTCGAGGTGTTACGGCGGCTTGGCGACACGCGTGGCTTCACGGTGGAGGTAGTGCCGGCGGTGGAGTCTGCCGATGGCGTGGCCATCTCGTCGACCACGATCCGCCAGGCGATCGCAGCGGGGGAGCTCGAGCGCGCCGCGAGGCTGCTCGGCCGCGCGTATTCGGTGGCCGGCCGGGTGCAGGGCGGGGACCGTCGCGGCCGGCTGCTCGGCTTCCCGACGATCAATCTTGGGCCGCCCGCGCCGCGCAAGCTGCTGCCGCCCGCGGGCGTGTACGCGGTTCGCGCGCAAACCCACCTCGGCGCCTTCGGCGGGATGATGAATCTCGGCCCTCGCCCCACCTTTGGCGACGAGACCCTGGCGATCGAGGTCCATCTCTTCGATGCGGACGGCGATTTCTACGATCGCGAGGTGCGGATCGACATCGTCTCGCGCATCCGCGACACCCGCAAATTCGATGGCGTCGAGGCCCTCGTGGCCCAGCTCCGCGAGGACGAGCAACAGGCTCGCCGCGCGTTGACTCAACAGTTGTCCAGCCATAACGTTAAGAGCTGAGCAATATCCTTATTTCCGCCCCTAATGCCGCATGAACAACAATATCCGTAATCGGCTTCTCCTCATCCTCGTTCTCGTGGTCGCGTCCGTTTGGGCGCTCTGGCCACGCACCGTCACCGTTCGCGAGCGAAATGCAAAGACGGGTCAATTCCACGATACGACCCTCAAGAGCGTGCCGCTCAAGAAGGGACTCGATCTCCAGGGCGGGATGTATCTCGCGCTCGAGGTGGACGACTCGAAGCAAGCGGTGCAGAACAAGGCCGAGGCAATCGATCGGGCGCTCAAGGTCGTGCGCAACCGCATCGATGAGTTCGGCGTGTCGGAGCCGGTGGTGCAGAAGGTCGGCACGGATCGGATCGTGGTCGAGCTCCCCGGCGTCGACGATCGTGCGCGCGCGGAGGGACTCGTGCAGAGCTCCGCGTTCCTTCAGTTCCAGATCACCGACAAGACGCAGGCATTCGACAAGGCGCTCGCGCGACTCGATGGCGTGGTGAAGCAGGGCGGCGGCACGGCGGTCGCGAGCGCTGCGGACACGACCAAGGCTGCGTCGCCGCTGACGAATCTGTTCTCGAAGGCCGATACCGGAAAGGCGAAGAACGACAGCAGCAAGGCCGACACGAGCGCCGCAACGGCAACGGGTGGTCCCTTCTCGAAGCTGATTCAGCCAGGCCAGATGCCAGGCGAATATCTCGTCGCGAAGAACGACGTCCCAACGCTGCAGGGTTATCTCGATCGCAAGGAAGTGCAGGCGGCGCTGCCGCCCGGCAAGTCGTTGCACTGGGGCAGTGAGGATCTGAGTGCGGGCAACGCGTCGTACACGACACTCTACCTCGTGGATAAGACTCCGATCATCACGGGCGAGTATCTCACCGATGCGAAGCCGGGCAACGATCCTACCGAAGGACAGTTCGTCTCCTTCACGCTGAACAACGAAGGCGGCCGCAAGTTTCGCACGGAAACGGGCAAGCACATCGGCGACTACATGGCGATCGTGCTCGACGATCGCGTGATGGGACGACCGCCGGTGATTCAGAGCGCGATTGGCACGCGCGGCCAGATCACGATGCGCGGCGCGGAGCTGCAGAAGACGCAGGATCTCGCGCTCGTGCTGCGCGCCGGCGCGCTTCCGGTGCCGCTCAAGATCGTCGAGTCGCGCTCGATCGGCGCATCGCTCGGCGCCGATTCCATTCGCGACGGCATCCACGCGGGCATCGCCGGCGTGACGCTCGTCGTGCTGATCATGCTCTTCTACTATCGCTTCTCCGGCATGCTCGCCGTTGGCGCGCTCCTGCTCTATCTGCTCTTCACGCTTGCGCTGCTCGCCGGTCTCGAGGCGACGGTCACGTTGCCAGGTCTCGCGGGACTCGTGCTCTCCGTCGGTATCGCGCTCGATGCGAACGTGCTGATCTTCGAGCGAATACGAGAGGAGATGGTGCACGGCAAAACCGTGCGCGCCTCGATCGATGAAGGATTCAAGCACGCCATGAGCGCGATCATCGATTCGAACGTCTCCACCGTCATCACGGCGCTCGTGCTCTACGAGGTCGGCACCGGACCGGTGAAGGGCTTCGCCGTGACGCTGATGGCCGGTATCGCGGCCTCGATGGTGAGCTCGATCTTCGTCGTTCGTACCTTCTTCCTCCTGTGGCTGAACCGCACGCGCGGCGCCCAGACGCTGAGCATCTGATGCTGCGTATCCTTCACGACACCAAAATCGATTTCATTCGGCTGTGGAAGATCACCACGGTCGTCACGCTGCTCTTCATCCTTCCCGGTCTCCTCTGGATTGCGGTGAGCGGCTATAAGTACAGCATCGAGTTCACTGGCGGCACGCTGATGCAGGTGCGCTTCGCGCAGGCGCCGAACATCGCCGACGTGCGATCGACGCTCGATGACTCGGGCATCAAGGGCGCGGAGATCACGCAGTTCGGCAGCGACATCGACTATCTGATTCGCGCGCAGGATCCTCGCTCGGTCGCGCAGCAGACGCGCGGCGCCGAGTCGATCGCCACGGAGATCCAGGCGGCGCTCACTAAACGCTTCGGCGCGAGCGCCTTCACGGTGCAGCGCACGGAAGCGGTCGGCCCCAAGGTCGGCGGCGAGCTGAAACAGAAGGCGATCTACGCCATTCTGCTCTCCTTCCTCGCGACGCTGATCTATCTCGCGTGGCGCTTCGAGTGGCGCTTTGGCGTGGCCGCCGTCGTCGCGACCGCGCACGACATTCTCGCGACGCTCGCCTTCATCAAGTACGCGAATCTCGAGATCTCGCTCATCGTCGTCGGCGGTATTCTCACCATGATCGGATACTCACTCAACGACACGATCATCATCTTCGATCGCGTGCGCGAGAATCTGCGGCGTCGCCAGAAGGTCACGCTCTACGACACGCTCAACCGCTCCGTGAACGAGACGCTGCCGCGCTCCGTTCTGACGCACGCCACCGTGTTCGCGACGTTGCTCGCGCTCGCGTTCCTCGGCGGCGAGGTGCTCCGTCCCTTCGCGCTCGTCATGCTCTTCGGTGTGGTCACGGGTACGTTCAGCTCGATTTACGTCGCGCCGCCGCTCCTGCTCTGGATCGAGTCGAAGTGGCCGCGCGCGTCGACCGAGGCGGGAACTGCGAGCCGCGCGCGCAATCCGCGTGGCGCGGCGGTCACGATGAGCCGGTAGCCACGCGAGCGCGTCTCACGGCGGGAGCGCATGCGCTTCATCGACAGTCATTCGCATCTCGCCGACGCGGTCTTCGACGAGGATCGCGACGCGGTGATCAAACGGGCGGCGGCCGCGGGTGCGGCCGCCGTCGTCTGCATTGGTGCCTCGCTCGTCGACGCCGCGCGCGCCCGCGAGCTCGCCGCGCAGTACCCGCTCCTTCGCTGGACCGCCGGGATCCATCCGCAGGAGGCTGGCACCTTCAATGCGGAAAGCGATATCCCCGCGCTCGAGGCGTTGCTCGATGACGGCGCCGTCGGGATCGGCGAATGCGGGCTGGACTTTCACTACGACAATGCGCCACGCGCGCGCCAGCACGAGGCATTCGAGGCGCAGCTCGTGGTCGCCGCCGAGCGCGATCTTCCCGTGATCGTCCACACCCGCGAGGCCGAAGCGGACACCGCGATCATGATCGATCGCGCCGCGCGCGACGGCGTCGTCGGCGTTCTGCACTGCTACACCGGCACCCTCGGCCTCGCGCAGCGTGCGCTCGGCTACGGCTGGTACGTCTCCTTCAGCGGGATCATCACCTTCAGGAATTGGACGGATCTCGAGCTCCTGCGCGCGATCCCCGACGACCGCCTGCTCGTGGAGAGCGACGCGCCGTATCTGGCGCCCGTGCCGAATCGCGGGAAGCGCAACGAGCCCGCGCTCGTGGTGCACACCATCGAGAAGTTGGCCGAAATTCGCGACGTCTCGCCGGCGATCCTAGCCGAACGGACGGGTGAAAATGCAGAACGACTGTTCCGATTTACATCGAAGGGCGTAGCCACCTAGCATCCTCGCGCCGAGTCGCGGTAACATCCAGCCCCTTCTACTTTTGTCCTGCCCCGGAGGCGAGTGTGTCCACTGTCCCGTCAGACATCGAGATCGCGCAGCACGCGAAGCTTCGTCCCATCGTCGACGTCGCGGCCGACCTCGGCCTGAAGCCGGAAGAGCTCGATCTCTACGGCAAGTACAAGGCGAAAATCGATCTCGAAGTATCGCAACGACCGTCGAAGGGACGGCTCGTGCTCGTCACCGGTGTGAACCCCACCGCCGCCGGCGAAGGGAAGAGCACGACGCTCGTCGGCCTCACGCAGGCGATGCGCCGCCTCGGAAAGAACGCGGTGCTCTGCATTCGCGAGCCGAGCATGGGGCCGGTGTTCGGCGTGAAGGGAGGAGCGGCGGGCGGCGGCTACGCGCAGGTCGTGCCGATGGAGGACATCAATCTCCACTTCACCGGAGACTTTCACGCGATCGCCTCCGCGCACAATCTCCTCTCGGCGATGCTCGACAATCATCTCACGCAGGGGAACGGGTTGAATATCGACCCACGCCGCATCACGTGGCCACGCACCATCGACATGAACGATCGCGCACTTCGTGATGCGGTGATCGGACTCGGCGGCGTGGCGAACGGTGTGGTGCGGGAAGAACGGTGGGTGATCATTCCCGCGAGCGAAGTCATGGCGATCGTCGCGCTGGCCGCAGGCAGAGAAGATCTCGAGCGTCGCCTCGCCAACATCGTGGTCGGCTCCACCGCGGGCGCCGATCGCAAGCCCATTCGCGCGAGCGATCTCAAGGCTGTGGGCGCGATGAGCCTTCTGCTCAAGGATGCGATCCGCCCCAACCTCGTGCAGACGCTCGAAGGCGGCCCCGCCATCGTACACGCCGGGCCATTCGGAAACATCGCGCACGGCTGCAACAGCGTGATCGCGACGAAAACCGGCCTCGCGCTCGCCGACATCGTGCTCACTGAGGCCGGCTTCGGCTCGGATCTGGGCGCGGAGAAGTTCTTCGACATCAAGTGCCG
>PLMM01000038.1 GCA_003142495.1 Gemmatimonadota bacterium
TACGCGATCAGCACGAGCAACCGGAACTTCGAGGGTCGCCAGGGGAAGGGCGGACGGACCTTCCTGGCTTCGCCGATGACCGCGGCGGCGAGCGCGATCAGCGGGGTCGTGACGGATCCGCGCACGCTCCCGGGGATCGAGAAGCCGGCGACCGTCGGCGGGGGGCGCTGACGATGGGCGAGCCGTTCCGCCAGTTCAGCAGCCGGATCGTCCCGCTGGGCGCGGAGAACGTCGACACGGACCAGGTCGTCCCGGCCCGCTACCTGAAGGTCACCGACAAGGCCGGCCTCGCCGACGCGCTCTTCCACGACTGGCGCTTCAACGAGGACGGGACGCTCCGCGAGCCCCGCTTCGTGCTGGACCAGCCCGGCATGGCCGGCCGCGCGATCCTGCTCGTCGGCGACAACTTCGGGGCCGGCTCGTCGCGCGAGCACGCCCCCTGGGCGCTCGCGGCATGGGGGATCCGGACGATCATCTCCACCTCGTTCGCGGACATCTTCCGCAACAACGCGCTCGGCAACGGGCTTCTTCCCGTAGCGCTGCCGGAGTCCGTTGTCGAGCGCATCTCTTCGCTGATCGCACGCGAGCCAACGGCGAGCTTCACGATCGATCTCGAAACGCAAACGTTCGCACTCCCGAGCGGCGAGCGTTTCGACTTCACCGTCGATCCCTTCGCGCGCCACTGCATGCTCGAGGGTGTCGACCAGCTCGGCTATCTCGCCAAGAAGGAAGTGGAGATCGCCGCCTACGAGCGCACGCGCGCGGGAGCGTACTGAGATGCGCGCGAAGATCGCACTACTCCCCGGCGATGGCATCGGCCCGGAGGTCGTGGCGCAGGGCGTGCGCGTGCTCGAGGCGGTGGCCGAGCGGTGGGGACACTCGTTCGAGACCACGTCGGCACTGATTGGCGGCGCCGCCATCGATGCGACGGGGAATCCGCTGCCCGACGAGACCGTCGCGCTCTGCCGCGCGAGCGACGCCGTGCTCCTCGGCGCCGTGGGCGGCCCCGCGTGGGACACTCCGCGCGCGAAGGTGCGCCCGGAGCAGGGGCTGCTCGGCATCAGGAAGGCGCTCGGGCTGTTCGCCAACGTGCGACCCGTCACGGTGCACGAGAAGCTCGCCGCAGCGTCGCCGCTCAAGGCGGAAAAGCTCGCGGGCGTCGATCTCGTCGTCGTCCGCGAGCTCACCGGAGGCATCTACTTCGGTGAGAAGTCGCGCACCTCGCTGGGCGACGATGGCGAGCGCGCAGTGGACGTCTGCACCTATTCGACTCAAGAGATCGAGCGCGTCGTGCGCGTGGCGGGAGCGCTCGCACTCGAGCGGCGCGGCAAGCTCACGTCGGTGGACAAGGCGAACGTGCTCGAGACGTCGCGGCTCTGGCGCGAGGTGACTCATCGCGTCGTCGCGGAGGAGTTCCCACAACTCGAGATCGAGCATCTGCTCGTCGACGCGTGCGCGATGCATCTGCTGCAGCGCCCCGCGTCGTTCGACGTGATCGTGACGGAAAACATGTTCGGCGACATCCTCACCGATGAGGCCTCCGTGCTCGCGGGCTCGATCGGGCTCCTGCCCTCGGCGTCGCTCGGCGCTTCGGTACTGCGCGATGGCCGGCAGGCGACACTCGGGATCTACGAGCCGATCCACGGCTCGGCGCCCGACATCGCGGGAAAGGGGCTCGCGAATCCCGTGGGTACGATCGCGAGCACTGCGATGCTGTTACGGTACTCGCTGGGGCTCGAGACGGAGGCGCTCGCGGTCGAGCACGCCGTGCACCATGCGCTCGCCAACGGTGCGCTCACGGCCGACATCGCGCCCAAGGGAACGGCCGCCAAGAGCACGAGCGAGGTTGCCGATGCGATCATCGGCCAGCTAGCCAAAGGTCTAGTCTCGGCGCGCGCGTGACCGTCGCAGTTGAAATAAATGTTGACAGCACGCCACGGGCGTAGTATCTAATTCGGACGGATGCCCCGCGGCACGCGTTTCGGGCGCCAGGAAATTGTCTTGAATTCAAGCGAATAAAAACGTGAATCTCTCGCTCGTCCTTATTTCGCTCGTCCTTATTCCCCTCCTTATCGTGGGGCTTATTGACGTGGGATCGAGGCGACGGGCATGACACACTAAAAATGCCGATCTGCCTCTCCCACCAAAACGGGAGAGGCGAAACACCAAGCCTCTTCCAACACGGAAGGGGCTCTTTTGTTTTCTGCTCACCGGGACGGACATGAGATCTGGAATGCGATCGGACGTCATCAAGAAGGGAAATTCGCGCGCGCCGCACCGGAGCTTGCTCCGGGCGACGGGGCAGATTCGCGACGCGCGCGATTTCGACAAACCCTTCATCGCCGTCTGCAACTCGTACTGCGACATCGTTCCCGGGCACGTGCACCTGCAGGCGTTCGCGCGCGTCGTGAAGGATGCGATCCGCCAGGCCGGCGGCATTCCCTTCGAGTTCAATACGATCGCCGTCGACGACGGGATCGCGATGGGGCACGACGGGATGCGCTACTCGCTCCCCTCACGCGAGCTGATCGCCGACGCCGTCGAGACGATGATCGCCGCGCATTGCTTCGACGCGATGATCTGCATTCCGAATTGCGACAAGATCGTCCCCGGCATGCTCATGGGTGCCGCGCGCGCGAATCTGCCGACGGTATTCATCTCGGGCGGCCCGATGCGCGCCGGCATGGATGCGAGTGGAAACAAGGTCGACCTCATCACCGTCTTCGAGGGGGTTGGCAAGCACGCCGCCGGCGAGATCACCGACGCGCGCCTCCTCGAGCTCGAGGAGATCGCCTGTCCCACGTGCGGAAGCTGCAGCGGCATGTTCACCGCGAATTCGATGAACTGCTTGTGCGAGGCGCTCGGTGTCGCGCTCCCCGGCAACGGGACGATCCTCGCGACGGATCCGCGGCGCGAGGAGCTCGCGCGCTGTGCGGCGCGCCAGGTGATGTCGCTGCTCGCGGACAACGTGCGCTTTTCCGACATCGTCACCGCCGCGGCCATCGACAACGCTATGGCGCTCGACGTCGCGATGGGTGGCTCGACGAACACGGTGTTGCACGTGCTCGCGCTCGCGCACGAGACTGGCCTCGACTATCCGGTCTCGCGCTTCAATGACGTTGCCGAGCGGGTGCCGCATCTCACGAAGATCAGCCCGGCGTGGGATGGCAATCGGCAGTGGCACATCGAGGACGTCGACGCCGCCGGCGGCGTACAGGCGATTCTCGCCGAGCTCGCGCTCAAGCCGGGGATCCTGCGCCTGGACGCGCGCACGGTCACGGGGAAGACGCTCGGGCAGAATCTCGAGGGGATGACCAATCGCAATCGCGACTGCATCCGCCCCGTCTCGAATCCGCACGCGGCGCGCGGGGCGCTCGCCGTGCTCTTCGGCTCGCTCGCGCCTGAGGGGTCGGTGATCAAGGTCGGCGCGGTCGATGCGCACCAGATGGTGTTCCGCGGGCCTGCGCGCGTGTTCGAGTGCGAGGAGGAGGCGGTGAACGCGGTGTGCGCGGGCGATCTCGAGGCGGGATGCGTGGTCGTCGTGCGCAACGAGGGGCCGCGTGGCGGGCCGGGGATGCGCGAGATGCTGCAGCTCACCTCGATGCTCAAGGGGATGCCGCTCGGCGCCGACATCGCGCTCATCACCGACGGCCGATTCTCGGGCGGCTCGCGCGGGCTGTGCATCGGCCACGTCGCGCCGGAGGCGGCGGAGGGTGGCGCGATCGGGCTCGTGGAGAATGGCGACATGATCTCGATCGATCTCGGCGCCCGCAAAATGGATCTCGAGGTGGATGACGAGGAGATGGCGGTGCGTCGCGCGGGGTGGGAGCCGCCCGCCGCGAAGTACGAGCGCGGATGGCTGTCGCGCTACACGCGCCTGGTGACGAACGCCAGTCGCGGAGCGGTGCTCGCATGACACTCTCCGCGAACGCAGGTGGCGCGAAGGATCCGGGCGCGGGCGGCTCGCGCACCGGCGCGCAGCTCATCTGCGAGGCGCTCGTGCGCGAAGGCGTCGAGATCATGTTCGGCATACCCGGCGGCGCGATCATGCCGTTCTACCACGCGATGTGGGAGTATCGCGATCAGCTGCGCCACGTGCTTTGCCGCCACGAGCAGGGCGCAGGGCATGCAGCCGAGGGGTATGCGCGCACCACGGGGCGCGTCGGCGTGTGTATCGCCACGAGCGGTCCCGGTGCCACGAATCTCGTCACGCCGATCGCCGATGCATGGATGGACTCGACGCCGATGATCGCGATCACCGGGCAGGTGTCGAGCGCAGCACTGGGCACGGATGCGTTTCAGGAGACGGACATCACCGGCATCACCGTGCCGATCACGAAGCACAACTATCTCGTTCAGCACGTCGAGGATATTCCGTATGTCATCAAAGAAGCGTTCTACCTCGCGCGAAGCGGGCGCCCAGGGCCCGTCCTCATTGACGTCACCAAGGATGCGCAACAGGCGAGGACCATCCCGCGATGGGACCGACCCCTCCGCCTGCCACGCCACAAGAGTATCGGCGTCCTCGATCGCGGAGCGGTCGAGCGCGCGACCGCGCTCCTCGTCGGAGCGCATCGGCCGCTCATCATGGCGGGGAACGGCGTAATTCAGTCGGGCGGCGCGGCCGAGCTGCGCGCGTTCGCGGAGCGCACGGGGATTCCCGTGATCACGACGCTTCACGGTAAGGGCGCCTTTCCCGAGTCGCACGAGCTGAGCCTCGGCATGAGCGGGATGCACGGCTGGGTGCACGTGAACAAGGCGATCCAGGAGTGCGATGTGCTCTTCAACATCGGCGGCCGCTTCGACGATCGCGTGACGGGAAAGGTGTCGACGTTCGCGCCGCGCGCGCAGATCATCCACGTGGATATCGATCCGTCGGAAATCGGGAAGGTCGTGCCGACATCGATCGGGATTCGCGGCGATGCGCGCGAGACACTCGTGTGCATGCTCGAGGTCGCACCTGCAGGGAACAAGCAGGAGTGGCTGGGTCGCATTCGCGCGAATCAGCGCGAGCACGAGCCGCACCAGGCGTACCGTCGTCGCCCCGACACGCCGACGCTCATGCCGCACGATGTGTTCGCGTCGCTCGATCGCGCCTTCCACCAGCGCACGGGCTATCGCGTGGTGACGGACGTCGGGCAGCACCAGATGTGGGCGGCGCAGCTCATCGAGTGGGGACGCCCGCGCACGCACATAACGAGTGGCGGCGCGGGGACGATGGGCTTCTCGATCCCCGCCGCACTCGGCGCCGCGCTCGCCTTTCCGAACGAGACGATCTGGGTGATCGTGGGCGACGGCGGCTTTCAGATGACCAATCAGGAGATCGCGACGATGGTGCAGGAGGATGTGCGCAACGTGAAGATCGCCGTGATAAACAACGGCTATCTCGGCATGGTGCGGCAGTGGC
>PLMM01000330.1 GCA_003142495.1 Gemmatimonadota bacterium
GAAGCTCGACTCTCCCAAGGCGCAGATCATGGCGCTCGTCGTCGACGGCATCCTCACGCAGAAGCTGCCGTGGGGGCTCATCCTCATCGGCGCCTTCCTCGCGATCGCGATGGAGATCCTCGGCATTCCCTCGCTCCCCGTCGCCGTCGGCGACGGGGAGCGAGGGAATGCCGAGGATCTCCATCGCGATCGCGAGGAAGGCGCCGATGAGGATGAGCCCCCACGGCAGCTTCTGCGTGAGGATGCCGTCGACGACGAGCGCCATGATCTGCGCCTTGGGAGAGTCGAGCTTCTCCACCGTGCGTCCGCTCACGTCCTTCGGGTAGCGTCCCGCAATACCGGGATCCACGAGATAGTGAATCGAGTGCTGCGCATCAACGAGATATTTGCCGGCAGGCGCGCCGCCCGTCACTTCGTAGAGATGCCCAACCTGATACGACACGCCGGCCACCGTCTCGCTATCGCCGGCATCGATGATCGAGACGACGACACCCGGATAGCTCTTCTCGACGATCGTGCGATGCGCCGTGTTGAGCAGCGCGATCATGCCGCCGATGAGCAGCGCGGATGTCGTTACGCCGAAGAGCAGGCCGATCTGCTGACGCGCGGGCGTCGCCCCCACGATGTAGCCCGTTTTCAAGTCCTGCGACGTCGCGCCCGCCACGGCGGCAGCGACGCACACGACGCCACCGATCGTGAGCGCGAGCACACGATGTTCGGTACCCGTCCAGCCGATCGCGAGAAAGATCAGCGCCGTGAGCAGCACGGTGGCGACTGTCATCCCGGAGATCGGATTCGACGACGCGCCGATCTGCCCGGTGATGCGGCTCGACACAGTGACGAAGAGGAAGGCGAAGCCGACCGCGAGCAGCGCGGCGAGGAGATTGATCCCGATCTGCGGAAGCGCGATCATCGCGATTGCGCACACCACGACGCCCACGAGCACGACCATGATAGGGAGATCGCGATCCGTGCGCGCGCGCGCCGCGCCGCCGGCGCGATCCTCGCCCGAGCGACGGAAGCCACCAACCAACGCGGACATGATCGTCGGCAGCGAGCGCAGAAGGCTGATCAAGCCGGCTGCAGTGACCGCACCGGCGCCGATGTAGTAGACGTAGTTCGCGCGCACCGCGGTCGCGTCCATTCCGCCAATGAGCGAAGTGCCCGGCGGGATGACGTCGGTGAGGCCCGCGCCGAAGAGCTTGATCGTGGGAATCAGCACGAAGTACGAGAGGCATCCGCCCGCGAACAAAAAGCCCGCGATGCGCGGCCCGATGATGTAGCCGACGCCGGTGAGCTCCGGACTGATCTCTGCGCGAATCTCGCCGAACAGCTCTATCTTCCCGTTCGGAGCGAGGCGCTGAAAGACGTAGCGCGGAACCTCCTGCCAGAGATGCAGCCCGCTGACGAGAAGCTTGTAGAGCGCCGCGAGCCCGAAGCCGAGGAATACCGTGCGCGCCTGCACGCCGCGCTCCTCACCCACGATCAGCACCTCGGCCGCCGCCGTTCCCTCGGGATACTTGAGCGTCTTGCGCTCCTTCACGATCAGCGCGTTGCGCAGCGGGATCATGAGGAAGACGCCGAGCAGTCCACCGACCACCGCCACCGCGGCGACCTTCGTCCAGGGCAGGTTGTAGCCGAGCAGCAGTAGCGCTGGGAGGGTGAAGACGATGCCCGCGGCCACCGACTCGCCGGCGGAGCCCGTCGTCTGCACCATGTTGTTCTGCAGGATCGTTGCGGGCTTCGCGCCGAAGGTCAGCGCGATGTATCGGAAGATCGTGATCGAGAGAACGGAGATCGGAATCGATGCACTGACCGTCAGCCCGACCTTGAGGGCGATTTAGACGCTCGAGAGCGCGAAGACGAGTCCGAGCACGATGCCGAGCAGGATCGCGCCGACCGTGAGCTCGGGAAGATCCTTGCTCGACGCGACGTAGGGAACGTGCTCATCGAAGTCGGCGGAGATCGGGATCTGGTCTGCCTCCGCATTGAGCGGCGGCTGGGTGGGAATCGACATGTGCTCCTCGTCGTATGACGGGGGCAATATGGCCGAGCGACATCGGCCCGGGGAAGAGACTATCCGTTGCCGAGAAGTGGGTTCCGGCCCCGCTCTGGTTGATTCCGCGTCGCACAGCCAACCATGAAGTCGCCGTGAGCGGTAAGTCGATTCGCGCCAAAGGCCAAGATCTCGATTGCCGTGGCCGCCATTGCTTTGGGCGATGTGAGATCCACGCGTGGCTTGGCCGCGGTCGTCTGGAATTGCGTGAGCGAAAGACCGGAGCCTTCGATGAGGCGCCGAAAGCTACTCCGCACGAACCCTTGCAAGTGATACGGAGGCTCCTTGATCACCTCCTGCGATTGTTGTCGAAACCGTCCGAACGTTCGGAAAATGGAATCCTTCCATGATTGCTCGAGCGGACCGCGCACGAGAAAAACTCCCCCAGCAGCAAGCAATCGTGCGACGCGAGCAACAAACTCACGCGGATCGCGCACATGCTCGAGCACATCTTGTGCGACAATGACGTCGAATGATGCGACGTCCAACTCCGTGGCTTCGAAGCTACCGGTTATCATATGGAGACCGAGTGCACTTCTTCCCCACTCCGCCATTGTTTCATTCAGCTCAATGCCGGTCACCGAGTAGCCTGCTGATCGCGCCTCGTCGAGAAAGAATCCGCCAGCGGCACCGATTTCGAGAAGCCTGCGCCCTGTCGCCGGCAGTAGCGTCAGTGCTGATCTCGCCTCACGCCGGAGCTTCTGCTCGTTGCTCAGATATCCCCCTTTCCAATAGCCGCATACCCACGCGCCGCCTTCCTCGAAATACTCGTCGGCGTACATGCGCGAGATCTCGTCATCGGTCGGCATCGGATCGGTATACCGATGTCCGCACTCGTCGCAGTGCACTAGTTGCCAGCGAGTGTCGTTCCATTCGTGATGAGAGGGGAAGGCACGTGATCGAGTGGACGCGCAAATTGGGCACTGAGACTGCGGCACAGGCATTCTTGTTTACCGTCTCTGGACACTACTGTCGATCGGCTCTTGCGTGTAGCGAATGATCTTAGCCGCCACCCCAAGTTCGCGCCAATGGGGCATTCGTCAGTTCTCCTTCACCTCGCCTGAGTTGCGCCCGGCCCGGCGCGCCCGCCACACCAGCCACCCGATCACCGCGACGATCGCCGCGAGCGGGAGCAGCACGCCCATCGCCGCGATGAGGCTCGCTACGAAACCAATGAAGTTGCGCCACGCCTGGCGGAAGGCATCGGCCAGCACGCCGAAGCTGCCCGTGCCCGCGACGACCGGCGCCTTCTCGTGCACGGTCACCGAGAGCGTGCTCATCGCCGCGCGGGTGCGCAGATAGCGCATCCGTCCTTCCTGGCGCTCGATGTCCTCGCGCACGCGCGCGAGCTCGCGCTCCACCGCGAGCACATCAGAGAGCTTTCCGGTGCGCGTGCCGAGGATGTCGATGAGGCGCTGCTCGAGCTTGTGCCCGTTCTCCGCGCGCGCCGCGACGTCCACGAACTCTTCGCCCACATCTTCTGCGATCACGCTCACCGATTCGAGCGAGCCGATCGGCTCAAGTCCGTTGATCGCGTCGTCGAAGCGCGTCGCGGGAATCTTGATCTCGAGCGTCGCCGTGTGCATCTGCTCGTTCCCCGAGGAGATCGAGCTGTTGGCGACGAAGCCGCCGACGTGCGTGGCCAGTGCACGCACCGCGCGGATGCCGCGCTCCAGCGAGTCGACCTGCACACTCGCCTGGCCCGTGCGAATGATCATCGAGCTGATCACCGAATCGCTCACTGCGGAGCGCGAGCTCGGCATCCCCGGCGCCGCTGATGCATCGAACACCGCGGGCGCGGGTGCCTCCGCCAACGCCATGCTCCCCGATGCGCCCACGGTCTTCGACATGAGCGCTGGCGCATCGTTGTTCTGGCGCGCCACCGATCGCGACACTTCATCGCGCGCCTTACTTTTGGCGGGGCGCGCGGCGTCATGGCCGCAGGCAGTGATCAGCGCAGCAACGCACAGCAGGTGGGGGGCACTCCGCATATCGTCCTCGATGTGAGCGGCGAGCCGTCATGGCCCGCACACACATGGGACGTCGGCCGGCGGCGGAGTTGCACACGCCGCCGCCCCGAAGATCGGTCAACTGCTGTTAGCTTGACCGAACTCCAACCCCGCATTCGAATGCGTCATCCGCTCAGACGGACTCTGCTGTCAGCAGGTTTTTGCTCGATGCTCACCGCCTCCATGGGGGCCCAAGCCGGCGGATCGCCCGGTGCCGCCATCTCCGCTCCGATTGCCGGCGTCGACTACCACATCGCGATCGACAGCGCCGACGCCGCACAGCGCCGGATCAGGGTCGCGATGACGTTCACCGTCGCCTCCGCGGACCCCGTGCTCCTGGCCATCCCCGCGTGGACGCCGGGCGCGTACGAGCTGAGCTACTGGGCGAAGTACGTCTCGGCGTTCGCCGCCACGAGCGGCGGCAAGGCGCTCTCGTGGGACAAGCTCGACTACCAGACGTGGCGCGTGCGCCCGACGGGTGCAGGCGCGGTCTCGATCTCCTTCGAGTATCGCAACGACTCGCTCGACAATTCGAATTCGTGGAGTCAGCCGAACTTCGCGCTGCTCAACGGCGCGAATCTCTTTCCATATCCCGCCGGCCGCCCATTCGACTTCGCGAGCACGGTGGAGCTCAGCGTCCCCGCCGGATGGCGCGTCGCCACGGGCATGACGCCGAGCGCGCGCAACAGCTTCACGGCGCCGAACTATCACGACCTGGTCGACATGCCGATCGTCGCCGGCCGCTTCGACTTCGACAGCGCGCGCGTTGGCGACGGGTGGCTGCGTTTCGCGAGCTATCCTGCCTCCGTCGAGACGGCGCCCCGCCGCGCGGCGACGCTCTCCGATCTCGCGAAGATCATCGGCGTCGAGTCCGCGGTGTTCGGCGAAACGCCGTGGAAGACGTACACCGTCATGCAGATCGCCGACTCGGCGTTCGGCGCGATAGTCGGGCTCGAGCATCAGAACTCGCACGTCGATCTCACGAGCGTCTTCGCGATCGGAAGCCCCGTGCTCACGTCCGTGTACGCGCACGAGATCTTTCACGCCTGGAACGTGAAGCGCCTTCGCCCTGCGGAGATGTGGCCGTACCAGTA
>PLMM01000079.1 GCA_003142495.1 Gemmatimonadota bacterium
TTCCACATCAACCGCGAGTTCGACTCGCTCGATTCCGCGCGGCTGACGGAGCTCACCGACTGATGCGACTGCTCGCGCTTTGTGCGCTGCCTCTCGTGGGGGCGCTTCTCGCGGGCATCCTTCCCAACGCGCGTACCGGGCGCATCGCGCTCGTGCGGCTCGCACTCCTCGTCGGAATTGCGCTGGGACATTGGGCGCTCGTGGCGTCGCTCTGGGTCACGCCCGCGCCATCGATTTTTGGCGGATGGCTCGAGGCCGACGCCCTCGGACTGGTTGTGCTCACCGTTACCAGCACGCTGTTCCTCGCCACCGCGATTTATACAGTAGGCTATCTTCAGCGCGAAACCCCGCGCGGCGGGCGCCTCTTCGTGAGTGCGATGCTCGTCTTCCTCGGCGCGACGACAGTGGTCTCGCTGAGTCAGCATCTCGCAATGCTCTGGGTCGGGATGGAAGCGACCACGCTCGCCGTGGCTCCGCTCATCTTCCACCGTCACGACAGACGATCACTCGAGGCGGTCTGGAAATACCTGCTCATTTCCTCGGTCGGTATCGCCCTCGCACTCCTCGGGACGTTTTTTCTCGCGAGCGCCCAGCCCGAGGGGGTGGGCCGCCCGCTCCTGCTGCCGGATCTCCTGGCGCACGCCCAAGCGCTTCACCCGGCGTGGCTCCGCGCTGCGTTTCTCTTCCTTCTCGTCGGCTTCGGCACCAAGATGGGCCTCGCGCCGATGCACACTTGGAAGCCGGATACGTACGGCGAGGCGCCGAGTCTCGTGAGTGGGCTGATGTCCGGTGCACTCACGAGCTGCGCGTTTCTTGGCGTCGCGCGCATCACCGAGATTGTGATGGCGGCCGGTCTCGGCCCGTTCGCGCAGCCCGTGCTGATTGGCTTTGGTTTGCTCTCGCTCGCGGTCGCGGCGATCTTCGTGATCGGTCAGAGCGATGTCAAGCGTCTCCTCGCCTACTCCAGCGTCGAGCACATGGGCCTTCTCGTACTTGGTCTTGGACTTGGGGGAGTCGGCGCGTACGGCAGCGTGCTGCATGTGTTGAACAACGGGCTCACCAAGGGGTGGATGTTTCTTGTCGTGGGCAACGTGGTGCTCGCGACGGGCAGTTCGGCCGCTGCATCCAACAGGGGACTTGTCCGAACGATTCCTATCTCCGGTACGCTGCTCGTCCTGGGGCTGTTCGCTGTGACGGGTTCTCCGCCATTCGGCCTGTTTCTGAGCGAGTTCACGATCCTGCGCGCGGCCGTCGTTGGCGGACATGTGTGGATCGCTGCGACGATGCTCCTTTTCCTCGCCGTGATTTTCGTCGGCATGGCTGCACTCATTCTGGAGATGGCCCTCGGGTCGCCCCCACCGGGCCAGCGGAGAGTGCGGGAGAGCGGCTGGCTGGTGATCGGACCGATAGCGCTCGCCGCTCTCGTTCTCCTTCTGGGCGTCTACATCCCGGGTCCACTAAACGAGGTCCTCACGCGCGCAGCCGTTGCGCTCGGAGGAACGGCACCTTGAGCTCGCGGAGTGGCTTCGACAATCTCGGCTTGCGGAACCGTCGCGCTGTTTCGTTGAGCGCTGTGCCCGTGGAATCGATCGAAGCGTACCGGGAGACCGTCGTCAACGCGGTGGCCGGAGGGCAGAGACTCGTGGCGCTCTTCGGAACGCCAGAAGATGCGGATCGTACGCGCCTGCTGGCGATTTTGGCGAACGACGAGCGCGGCGAGCTCGGAGCCACGAGTACGTTCGTGCGCGATCGATACCCTTCGCTGACCCCCGAGTGTCCGGCGGCGCACAGCTTCGAGCGCGAGATCGCTGAACAGTGCGCCATTCTGCCGGAGGGGCACCCGTGGATGAAGCCATTGCGCCGGCATCTTCCCGATCATCGCGCATCCGGCCGATGCGAGGTCGTACTCGATCCGGACGTGTATGAGTTCTTCCGCGTTGAGGGCGAGGAGGTACACGAGGTCGCCGTGGGACCGGTACACGCAAGCGTCATCGAGCCAGGACACTTCCGCTTCCAGGTGCATGGCGAGCAGGTGCTGTTCCTCGAGATCATGCTCGGCTATCAACATCGCGGCGTCGAGCACTTGCTTGAAACGGTCAATCCTGCGCGCGCCATGCTCGTTGCGGAGTCGATCGCCGGCGACACGGTGATCGGTCACGCGGGCGCGCACTGCGGTGCGATCGAAGCGTTGGCGCGGAGTCGCAAGACGCCGCACGCGCAGGGGATCCGGGGGATTGCGCTGGAGCTGGAGCGCATGGCCAACCACGTTGGAGATCTTGGTGCCTTGAGTGGCGACGTCGCCTTTCAACCCGCTGCCGCATTCTTTGGACGGATGCGCGGGGAATGTCTCAATCTGCTGATGACGCTCTCCGGAAACCGCTACGGTCGCGGGCTGGTGCGTCCTGGCGGCGTACTATTCGACTTGCCACTCACGATGAGGAGCGAAATGCGTGGACGCCTCGAACGGCTACGCGATGAGCTGGAACCGGTGGCGGCGCTCCTCTTCGACAACGCATCCGTCCAGGCGCGCCTGGAAGGCGTGGGCACGGTGTCGAGAGCGCAGTGTGTCGAGTTCGGATTCGTCGGGCCGGTAGCGCGCGCGTGCGAAGTCGCGCGCGATGTACGCCAGGATCACCCTTACGGGATTTTCCGTTTCGCACACATTCCCGTGACGACTGCATGGGCCGGTGATGTGCACGCCCGAACCCTTGTACGCTGGCATGAGGTGCGACGCTCCCTCGCCTTCGCGCTCGAGCAGCTTGCGGCGCTGCCCGCGGGAGCACCTCGTGTCAGCTGTGGCGCCCTGCGGCCGAACGAGCTGGTCGTTTCGATGGAGGAAGGGTGGCGCGGAGAAGTCGCGCACGTGGTCATCACGGATGATCGAGGTGAGATCCGTCGTCACAAGGTCATCGATCCCTCCTTCCACAATTGGAGCGCGGTCTCACTTGCGCTACCAGGCAACCAGATCTCCGATTTTCCGCTGTGCAACAAGAGCTTCAACCTTTCATATGCCGGCCATGATCTTTGACGTCGTGTGGATCGGGCTCTCGACCACGATCGTGCCTTTCGAAGCGAACGATTCTGTCTGTTCGCGTCCTGTGAGCGGCGATCGGCGCAAGAGCCGATCGAAGGGACGCCATGTTTGAGTTTCTTCGAACGCGACTTCAGCAGGGGAAGCGCACGTCACCGTTTCCGCATGGCAGCGCCGAATTCCCGGCGCGCTTCCGTGGGCTCCCCGTGCTCGACGTCGGCCACTGCGCCGAGCAACAGGAGATTCCGTCTGCGGTCGTCACGGGTGCGCGCGGCGAGCGACGCGCCATAGACCTTGGCGCCTGTCTCTTCAGTCCGGAAGAGGCAGTCTGTACTCCCGCCGGAGAGCTTTCATATACGCGCGATCATCGAATGGCAACCTCGAGCCGCGAAGGGCTGGTTTCCGCCAGCGGGGAAGTTGCACTGGCGCAGGCTCTCAACGCGCGGATGCTGTCGATGTTCGGGCGCTCCCTGCGACTGCGTTCCGTCGTCGCAGGAAGCTGCGGTGGCTGCGAAGCGGAGCTCGTCGCACTCGGCAACGTGGTCTTTGATCTTGCGCGCTTTGGTGTGCAGTTCGTAGCGTCCCCGCGCCATGCCGATGGACTCGTGGTTACTGGCGCGGTGAGTCGCAACATGCGCGTCGCGCTCGGGAAGACGTACGACGCCATGCCGGCTCCGCGAATCGTGATCGCGGTGGGTGCGTGTGCGATCACCGGCGGTCCCTTTCGCGGTAGTGAGGCGGTCGGGGATGGGCTTTCGGTTGAGTGGCCAGTCGATCTGTACGTCCCGGGCTGTCCTCCTCATCCGCTCACAATGTTGGACGGGCTACTCCGCCTTCTGAACCGCTTGCCGCCCGAGCGCCAACCCGTTGCACCCGCACCCTCCGAGTTGCCGGGGCCCGAAGCCTTGGCGCAGGGCTACCCCTAGCATCGCAAGTCGCAGCCGTGCAATAGCAGCGAGAGAGTGCCGTTGAGCGGAGATCGAGACCTTGTCGGCAGTGCCGAGCGTTCGCCCTGTGATTCAGACGCTCGCAGCGGGACCCGCGCAGCTGCGTAGAATCGTAGTCGCACGCAGCGCAGCTCGTCGCGAACCGTATCCACAGGAGCATACGATGCCAGGAGAGAAGGCTTCCGAGGAGTTGCGCCGGACTCAAATAATACGCGCCGCGTTCGCCATCGCTGCGCGGGATGGATTGGACGGGCGTACCATCCGGCAAGTCGCGTCGAAGGCCGCCCTATCCACGGGCCTTGTACTTTTTCACTTTCGATCGAAAGCGCTGCTTATCCTGGCGTTGCTAGACTGGGTGCTCGCAACGACGACCGTGCTGCACATCACCGATGATATCGCGACAATTGAAGCACCCCTTGATCGTTTAAGGGCACTCCTTCAGCGCGAAATGCACCGGTTGTCGAGCGAGCCGGCTCGCATGCGGATATTTTTCGAGTTCTGGGTTATGGGGATTCGGCACCGCGAGATCCGCGGCAAAATGCAGGCGGAGCTCGATCGATATCGGGAAGCATTTCGTTCAATCACTGTGGAAGTCTTGCAAACCGAGCCCGACAGGTTCGCGCACGTGAGTGCCGAAGGACTCGCAGCGGTGGCCGTGAGCTTCATCAAGGGTTGTGCTGTTCAATCCATGATCGACCCGAAGCATTTCGACATTGAGCAATACCTCGCAGCAGTGCAAGGACTCGTCGGGCACCTCGCCGTACAACCCATGTGATGAGTCCGCTGATGGCTTACTCAGCGCGATCGGTAACTCTGCCTCGTCTCGCTTGCGGCGCTTTTCCGAGCGGCTACTAGGGAAGCTCTCGCCGCGGGATGTCGGTGTACGGGATGTTCAATATCGGATAGTCCGACCACCCCTTGTAGTCGAAGTGCCACCACTCGGCGTGGTACACCGTGAATCCCTCGGCCTCCATCGCGCGGCGGAGCAGTGCGCGATGCCAACGCTGCAGCGCGGTGCCGCCGGGATAGTTCGCGAACGAGCGATCCGATGTCTCGTCATAGGTACCCGGCATGTCGACGGGCTTTCCCGTCGCGCGATCGTACATCGTGATGTCGGCCGCCGCACCGCGATTGTGGCGCGAGCCATCGGCCGGATCGGCGACGAAGATCTTGTCGGCCTGCGGAACGGCATCCCAGAACATCTTCGTCACGTACCACGGACGGTAGCTGTCGTGCACGAGGATGCCGAAGCCCTGCGTTGTCAGATAGCGATGTGCGCGCACGAGTGCCTCGGCGGCAGGGCGCTGCAGGAATGCGCGCGCCTGCGGATAGAACTTCACGCCGAGGAAGTTGTTCGTCGTCGCGTAGCGCACTTCGAGATGGATCGTGCTGTCGAGCGCAGTGAGCTCCACGAGATCGGGCGTGCGCGGACGGTTGTGCTCGACGGGAGGCGACGCGGCGCGCGCCTCGCGCTCGAGGTCGGCGAGCGGGCGCACGGGAGTGACGCGGAGCTGATTGCCGGATGCGGGTCCGATCGCGCGCCGTGGAAACCACACCTTGCCGACGTACACTCCCGTCACCGCGCCCGACCTGTCGAAGGCGAAGTTCACCGGCTCGGCATCGTAGAGCGACGCGGCAGGGAAGGCGAACGTCGAATCCGTTTTGCGCGCGAGCGGCGACTCGAAGAACCATTCGATGAGCGCATCGAGATGTCCGCGCTTCTCGAGGATGTAGAGGATGTCGTGATCCCATCCATACTCGCCCACGAGGCGCGCGAGCGCGGGGCGCAGCGGAGCCGGCTTTGGCTCGGCCACGCGCGTGAAGCGCTTGCCGCCCGCTTCGAGCGCATCGCCGCGCCGGACGAGCGATGTTCCGAAGTCGAAGCGGTCGTCCTGCACGAGCGTGTCGCCGCGCAGTCGAAGCGAGCCGCGAAAGCCGCCGCGATCGGACTCGAGCACGAGCTGCGTTGCCGTCGAAGGTGAGTCCGAGGGTGCAGTGAGGTACGTGAGATCGAAGGCCGAGCTCCCGGCGACGTAGCGGCCAGCGAGCTTGGCGGCATCCGCAGCCGGAATCGGTGCGGTCTCGGTCCACGCTGGAATCGCGCGGTGTTCGCGCGTCGCGAGCATCGCGCGCAGCGCCGCCTCGGCAACGCGCGAGGTGACGATGTTTGCGACGTCGAGCGTGGTGACGACGGCGACGCCGAGGCTGTCGTCGGGGAGCATGAGCGCCTCAGTGGCGAAGCCGTAGATCGCGCCGCCGTGTCCGATCACTCGGCGCCCGTCGAGCGTGTCGACGTGGAAGCCGATGCCGAAGCCGGTGCGCTCGCCCGCGCTCGCGAACTGCGGCGTCCACATCTCGTCGAGTGATTCGGGGGTGAGCACGCGACCGCGCTCGCCCTGCCCGCGCGTGAACATCGCGCTCATGAAGCGGCAAAGATCGGTGACGGTGGTGTAGAGTGAGCCGGCGGGGGACTCGCCGAGCTGAAAGTCGGGCGCGGGAAAGCGCCGGCCGTCGTACGTCCACATGGTGCCGACGGCGACGCGAGGCGCGAGTGCGGGGGTGAGCTCGAAGGCGCTCTCCTTCATGCCGAGCGGCGCGAGGACGTGCGAGGCGAGATAGGTGGCGAACGGCTCGCCAGACAGCTGTTGCAGCACATCGCCGACGACGGCGATGCCGGCGTTCGAGTACTTGATGTGCGTCGCAGGCTTGTAGATCAGCGTGGTGGAGTTGAGGCTCGCGACGGTGGCCGCGATCGGGGGCGAGGTGGTGTCGAAGTAGTTGCCCACTGGCGGCTCGCGCACGAGCCCCGCGCGATGCGATGTGAGCTCGCGCAACGTTATCGGCGTGCCGAACGGATTCGATGGGTGAAAGTCGGGAAGATAGCGCGACACCGGCGCATCGAGGCTGACGCGCCGTTGTTCGACGAGCTGCATGATGCCGACATCCGTGAAGAGCTTCGACACGGAGCCCACGCGATAGACCGTCGCGGCGGTCGCGGGCACGTGGCGCGCGGGATCTGCTTCGCCGAAGCCGCGCGCCCAGACAATGCGGTGCCCATCAACCAACGCGATCGAGAGCGCGGGAAGACTTTTGTCGCGCATCTCGGAGGCTACGATGCGCTCGAGATACGCGGCGATCTGTGCATGCGCCGCATCGGGGGGGATGGAGTCGGGCGAAGCCGGGCTCTGTGCGTGCGCGACGCACGGCGCCGCCAACAGCGCCGCGAGTGCGGGCGCCGTGGCGACGAGTAGCGCGAGCGCGCGTCTTCGGATCAACCGAAGCGCCAGCCCAGGAGATTCCAGATGTTGAAGAACAGGGATACGGCCACCGCGGCGAGAACGAGAAGTGTGAATCGTACACGCCGGCCAGTGGTCCAGAAACCACCGCGCCACGCCTGCACGAGTGCGGCGAGCAGGAGGAGCGTGAGGATGACGAAGACGATCGGCAGGATGAGCGCGGCCTTGAGCGAGCCCGGGATGCGCGAGAAGATCGTGTCGAAGTTCAGCACGAGCACGAGCGTGATCACGATGACCGTCAGAAAGAACCATCCCGCGGTGAGAGTCGCAAGCCGCACGACGCGCTTCTGCTCGGGTGGCATCTCGCTCGTTTGTTTGCGGCGATAGAAGGCGGTGATCAGCGCCGACAGAAAGATCAGTGTGGAAAGTCCCAGCACGATGTACCACAGCTTGGGCGACTCGTACCACGGCACGCGTTCGGTGCCCATGAAGGGGAAATCGTCGGCCGACATGTGAAGCGCGGGACCGGCCGAGTCGCCGTTGAAAGCTATCCGCCGGTGTCCGACGACTTCCTGGAAGATGCCGTTGCCGATCGGTTCGTATTGCCCGGGTTTTTCGCCGAGCCCCGTGACGAGGAGTCGCTTGTCCTTGTCGAGATACGTGACTTCGATCGACGGCGAGGCAACGAGGATCAACTTCTCGAACTTGCTCGAGCTGTGGCGCGCGAAGCGATACTCGCCCACGTACTTCTTCGCGTCGGCGCTGAAGTCGGCGGGAGCAGCCGGAGGTGTGGCCCCGACCTTTGCGGGGAAGTAGCGATCGAAGAATCCGCGCATGAGCCCTTCGCGCGCGTGGCCGCCGCCATCACCTACGTAGGATGCGAAGATGCCGACCTGCGCATCGGGCACGAGATACATCTCGGTGTGAAAGTGCTGCGTGTCGCCGCCGTGCCCGATCACGCGAACGCCGTTGAACTCCTGCTCGTAGAAGCCGAGCGCCATCGACGGGAGGCGCGGATCGTTCGAAAAGGCCCTGCTGTGCATGAGCTGCGCGGTCTCGGGCTTCAAGATGCGCACGCCGTTGTATTCGCCGTCTCGCAGATGCGCGAACATGAAGTGAGTCATCGAGAGCGCGGACATCGAGCCCGAGCCTGCGGGGCGGAAGCCGCCGACGAACTCGAACGGCTTGGCGACGTAGATGCCGTTCTCGTCCGCGTAGCCGACGGTGCTGTAGGGGCGGAGCGCGAGAGGGACGGGCTCCTCGAAGGTCGCGTACTTCATGTCGAGCGGCTCGAGGATGTGTTTCCGGATGTAGTCGTTGAACGGCTCGCCGCTCACCTGCTCGACGATCAGCCCCGCGAGCGCGGCGCCGTAATTCGAGTACGACGCGAGTGTGCCCGGCGGCCGGACGCGATCGGGCTGGTGCTTCTGCATCGTGGTGGCGATCGGCTCGACGCCGGCGGAGTCCTCGATGATGAGATAGCCGAGGGCGCCGTCTTCCCATCCGGCAGAGTGGGTCATGAGATCGCGAATGCGCACGGGCTTGCCGTAGGCGTCCTTGATCTTGAAGGTCTTGAGGTACGAGTTGACGTCGCCGTCGAGGCTGAGCTTCCCCTGCTCGACGAGCTGCATGACGGCGGTCCAGGTGAAGAGCTTGGACGTGGAGCCGATGCGGAAGAGGCTCGTGGCCGGATCGATCGGGATGCTTTTGGCTATATCCTGGCTGCCGTAACCCTTGGCGTAGAGGACTTTTCCGTTCTTGACGACCGCGACGACGGCGCCGGGGATGCGGAGGTCTTCGA